>JBQCCU010000089.1:0-5887 GCA_051961935.1 Amnibacterium sp.
GTGATGCGCGTACAGCAGGACCGACGGGCGGCCCGGCGCGGGCGGGCGGACGGCCAGCACCGCCGGGTTGCCGGTGAGCCCCTCGCCGTAGGCCGCCCGGTGCACGCCGACCCGCTCGAAGAGGCCGGTGCGGCGGAACAGCTCGGCCACCGCCTCGGCGCTCCGCTCGACCTCCTCGGGCGGGACCCCGGGGAACGCGACGGACGGGATCCGCACCAGGGAGCCGAGCGCGGCGACCGCGGCGGGGAACCCGTCGCGGACGGCGTCGCGGACCGCCTGCTCGTCGATAGGCATGCGGGTACGCTATTGGAGATCGTTTCGAGGAGGCTTCAGTGGCGAAGAAGGCACCAGCGGAGCCGGTCGCGCCTCCTGCTCCTCCCGTCCCGGGCAAGGGCCGCGCGACCCCCTCACGGCGCGAGGCGGAGCAGGCGCGCAAGCGGCCGCTCGTGCCGACCGACCGGAAGCAGGCCCAGCGCGTGAACCGCTCGGCCGCGGCGGCGGAGCGCGAGCGGATCCGGCAGGGCATGGCCCGCGGTGAGGAGCGCTACCTGCCCACCCGGGACCGCGGCCCGCAGCGGCGCTTCGTGCGCGACTCGATCGACGCCAGGTGGACGATCGGCGAGTTCCTGATCCCGATCTTCATCGTCTTCTTCATCGGCACCTTCGTCACCCCGGTCGGCGTGCAGGTCTACCTCGAGTTCGTGCTCTACGGCGTGCTGCTGCTCACCGTCGTCGACGCCCTGATCGCGGCGCGCATCATCCGCAAGCGGCTCGCCGAGCGCCTGGGCGGTGCGGACAAGGTCGAGCGGGGCCTGAACTGGTACACGATCATGCGGGCGGCGCAGTTCCGCAGCCTGCGGACGCCGAAGCCTCAGGTCCGCCGTGGCGACCAGGTGGAGTTCAAGAACCGCTGACCAGGACCGACCGGCTCCGCCGCTCGGCGCCGCGTCGCGGCGACGGCCCACAGGGCCCTCGCCCCCAGCTCCGCACGCAGGTCCGCCGTGGCGACCAGGTGGAGTTCAAGAACCGCTGACCGGGACCGACCGTCCGGCTGGAAGCCCGCTCCCCCGACGAAGCCGCCGTTCAGCGCAGGGCGAGGGCGAGGTCCCGCGCCCAGCCCGGGCCGCGGTAGAGGAAGCCCGTGTAGCCCTGCACGAGGTCGGCGCCGAGGGCGAGGCGCTCACGGACGTCCTCCGCGGAGGTGACACCGCCCACGCTGATCAGGCAGCGGCCCTGCGGCAGCGCGGCGCGGAGCACCCGGAGCACCTCCAGCGACCGGCCCCGCAGCGGCGCGCCGGACAGCCCGCCGTCGCCCATGGCGGCCACCGCCGCGGCCGGCGTGCGCAGGCCCCCGCGGGAGACGGTGGTGTTCGTCGCGACGACGCCCGCGAGGTCCAGCTCCACGACGAGCTCGGCGATCCGGCGGATCGCGTCGTCCTCGAGGTCCGGCGCGATCTTCACGAGCAGCGGGGTGCCGGGCGCCTCCTCGTGCACCGCGGCGAGCAGCGGGCGGAGCAGGTCGAGCTCCTGGAGCCCCCGCAGCCCTGGCGTGTTCGGCGAGCTCACGTTGACCACGAGGTAGTCGGCGTGCGGGGCGAGGAGCCGGGCGCTCGTGCGGTAGTCGTCGACCGCGTCCTCGACGGCCACGACCCGGCTCTTGCCGATGTTCACGCCGACGACCGGCAGCGCTCCCCCGCGGCGCAGCGCGGCGAGCCGCGCCGCCACGGCCTCGGCGCCGTCGTTGTTGAAGCCCATCCGGTTGATCAGGGCGCCGTCGGCCGGCAGCCGGAACAGCCGCGGCTTCGGGTTGCCCGGCTGCGGCAGCGCGGTGACCGTGCCGATCTCGACGTGCCCGAAGCCGAGCGCTCCGAGCCCGCGCAGGCCCACCGCGTTCTTGTCGAAGCCGGCGGCGAGACCGAACGGGGTCGGGAAGGACAGCCCCATCGCGGCGATGCGAGGCGCGCCGGCGACCGTGCGCCGGCGCAGGAGCCGCGCGACGGTCGGCGAGGCCCCGAGCGCCCGGATCACGAGCATCGCGACGTGATGCGCGGTCTCCGGGTCGAGACGCACGAGCACCGTGGAGAAGAGCGGCCGGTACAACCGCTCGAGCAGGTTCACGGGGTCAGGCGCCGGGGGCCGGCGACGAGTTCTCCATCCGCAGCAGCGTGATCGCCGCCTCGAAGTCGTCGAGCGAGGAGAAGCCCTGGTACACGCTCGCGAAGCGGAGGTAGGCGACCTCGTCGAGCTCGCGGAGCGGCGGCAGCACGGCGAGACCGATGTCGTTCGCCTCCACCTGGCTCGCGCCCGTGGCGCGGATCGTCTCCTCGACGCGCTGCGCCAGCTGCGCGAGGTCGCCCTCGGTGACCGGGCGGCCCTGGCACGCCTTCTTCACCCCGGCGACCACCTTGTCCCGGCTGAACGGATCGAGCACCCCGTTGCGCTTGATGACGCTGAGGCTCGCGGTCTCCGTCGTGGAGAAGCGGCGGTGGCAGTTCGGGCACTGGCGGCGCCGGCGGATGGAGAGGCCGTCGTCGCTCACGCGGGAGTCGACGACCCTGGTGTCCGGGTTGCGGCAGAACGGGCAGAACATGTTCCTCGAATGCTACCCGGGTGCGGGCCTGGTGTCAGCGCCGAATCCCATCGGTGTAATTCGGCGGGAACCGGCTGGACATCAGGGGAAGCGCGCGTCGACGGCGTCGCCGTGCGCGGGCAGCGCCTCGACATCCGCGAGGACCCGCACGTGCGGGCGGGCGGCGCGGAGCGCCTCGAGGTCGTACTCGATCACCTGCTGCTGGCGGAGGAACGGCCGCACCGAGAGGCCCGCCGCGAACCGCGCCGTGCCACCGGTGGGCAGCACGTGGTTCGAGCCGGCGAGGTAGTCGCCGAGGCTCACCGGCGTCGCCGGACCCACGAAGACGGCGCCGGCCTCGGTGAGATCCGGCACGAGCGCGTGGGGATCCGCCGTCTGCACCTCGAGGTGCTCCGGGGCGTACGCGTTGCTCACCGCGACGGCCTCCGCCATCCCGTCGACGAGCACGACCGCGGACTGGCTGCCGCCGAGCGCCGCGGCGACCCGCCCCGCGTTCGCGGTCGTCGCCGCGCGCCGGGCGACGGCCGCCTGCACCGCGGACGCGAGCTCGGCGGAGTCGGTCACGAGCACCGCAGCCGCCATCTCGTCGTGCTCGGCCTGGCTGACGAGGTCGGCCGCGACCAGCTCCGGATCGGCGGTCCCGTCCGCGACGACGAGTATCTCCGTCGGACCGGCCTCCGAGTCGATGCCGATGCGGCCCGCCAGCGCGCGCTTCGCCGCGGCCACGAACACGTTGCCGGGGCCGGTCACGACGTCGACGGGCGCGAGCCCGATCGACGGCACCCCGTAGGCGAACGCGGCGACCGCCCCGGCGCCGCCCATCGCGTAGACCTCGTCGACCCCGAGCAGGGCGGCGGCGCCGAGGATCACGGGGTGCACGCGACCGCCGTGCGCCCGCTGCCCCGGCGACGCGATGGCGATCCCGGCCACGCCCGCGACCTGCGCGGGCACCACGTTCATGACGACGCTCGAGGGGTAGACGGCCTTGCCGCCCGGCACGTAGAGCCCCACGCGGCGGACCGGCTGCCAGCGCTGCCGCACGACGGCGCCCGCGCCGAGCCGGGTCTCCGCGGGCTCCGACAGCTGCGCCCGGCTGGCCGCGCCGACCCGCTCGACGGCGAGCTCCAGCGCGGTGCGCACCTCGCTGGGCAGCGCGTCGGCGGCGGCCCGCAGCTCCTCCTCGGGAACGCGGAGCACGGGCGGCCGGCCGCCGTCGAAGCGGTCGGCCTGCTCGAGCAGCGCCTCGGCGCCGCGGGCCCGCACGTCGTCGATCAGCGGCAGGACCGCGGACAGCGCCGTACCGGGGTCGGTCGCCGCACGGGGCAGGGCGGCGCGGATCGTCGCGGCGTCGAGAGCGGTTCCTCGCAGATCGATGGTGCGGAGCACGACGGGCAAGACTACCGAGCCCTCTCGAGGCGACGCTCAGCCGCTCGGGGCCGCATTCAGACGAGGCAGGCGGGGCCGAGGAGGCTCTTCAGCTCCCCGAAGAGGTCCGCCGTCACCGCGACCGGGTACGGGATCTCGAAGACCCGTGCCGTGCCGCCCTTGGTGAGCCGCAGCCGCACCTCGGTGTCGCCGGAGTGCCGGATGAGCACGTCGTTCAGCGCCTTCACCACCTCGGTGGTGGCCCGGTGGTCCGGCAGCGTGATCGTGAGCGGTCCGCCGCCGCCCGACGTCCCGATGTCAGGCGCCAAGACGCTGTTGGCGTGGATGTTGAGGCCGTCGTCCCGCGCGCAAACGCGGCCGCGGACGACGACGACGCTGTCGGCGACGAGCGCCGGCGCGAACTCCTGGTACGCCTTGCCGAGGAACATGACGCTGACGGAGCCGCCGAAGTCCTCGATCTGCACGATGCCGTACTGGTTGCCCGAGTTGCGGGCGACGCGGTGCTGCACCTCCGTGACGAGACCGGCAAGGGTCACCTGCTCGCCGTCCGGCGGCGTCTCGAGCGCGAGGAGATCCGCGATGGAGGTCGACGCGTGCTTGGCGAGGTGCGCCTCGAGCCCGGCGAGCGGATGGTCGGAGACGTAGAGCCCGAGCATCTCCCGCTCGAAGGCGAGCTTCTCCTTCTTGCTCCATTCGGGCCGGTCTGGCACGTGGTCCGGCTCCTCCTCGAACTCGAACATGCCGCCGAAGAGGTCGATCTGCCCGTTGGCCTCGTTGCGCTTGATCGAGACGGCGGCCTCGACCGCGTCCTCGTGGATCTCGAGGAGCGAGCGCCGGGTCGCGCCGAGCGAGTCGAACGCACCCGCCTTGATCAGCGACTCGACGGTGCGCTTGTTCGCGACCCCGAGCGGCACCTTGCGGAGGAAGTCGTGGAAGGAGGTGAAGCGGCCCTCGCGCTCCCGCGCCTCGATGATCTGCTCCACGACGCCGAAGCCGACGTTGCGCACCGCGCCCATTCCGAAGCGGATGTCCTCCCCGACGGCGGCGAAGAAGCCGATCGACTCGTTCACGTCGGGCGGCAGCACCTTGATCCGCATCCGACGGCACTCGTTCAGGTACACCGCGAGCTTGTCGCGGGCGTCGCCGACGGAGGTGAGCAGCGCGGCCATGTACTCGGCCGGGTAGTGCGCCTTCAGGTAGGCGGTCCAGTAGGACAGCACGCCGTAGGCGGCGGAGTGGGCTTTGTTGAACGCGTAGTCCGAGAACGGCAGCAGGATGTCCCACAGCGTCTGGACCGCGTCGTCCGAGTAGCCGCGCTCGTTCATGCCGGCCTTGAAGCCGGCGAACTGCTTGTCCAGCTCCGACTTCTTCTTCTTGCCCATCGCGCGTCGGAGCAGGTCCGCCTGTCCGAGCGAGTAGCCGGCCAGCTTCTGCGCGATCGCCATGACCTGCTCCTGATACACGATCAGGCCGTAGGTCGTGCCGAGCACGTCCGCGAGGGGCTCCGCGAGCTCGGGGTGGATCGGGACGATCTCCTGGAGCCCGTTCTTGCGCAGGGCGTAGTTGGTGTGGGATCCCGCGCCCATGGGGCCAGGGCGGTAGAGCGCGCCGACCGCGGAGATGTCCTCGAAGTTGTCCGGCTTCATGAGCCGGAGGAGCGCCCGCATCGGGCCGCCGTCGAACTGGAAGACGCCGAGCGTGTCGCCGGCGGCGAGCAGCTTGTAGGTCGCCTCGTCCTCGAGCGCGAGGTCCTCGAGCACGGGCCGGTGACCGCGGTTCGCCTGGATGTTGTCGAGGGCGTCGTCGATGATCGTGAGGTTCCTGAGGCCCAGGAAGTCCATCTTGATCAGGCCGAGCGACTCGCACGCGGGGTAGTCGAACTGCGTGACGATCTGGCCGTCCTGCTCCCGC
>JBQCCU010000090.1:0-2508 GCA_051961935.1 Amnibacterium sp.
CACGACATCGCCGCGCAGCGCGGGCAGACCCTCGCGCAGCTCGCCCTGTCGTGGGTGCTCCGCGACCGCCGGATGACGAGCGCGCTGATCGGCGCCTCGAGCGTCAGGCAGCTCGAGGACAACCTCGCCGCGGTGAGGAACACGACGTTCAGCGCCGAGGAGCTGGCCGCGATCGACGAGCACGCGATCGGCGACGGCCTCGAGCGCTGGCGGCGTCCGAGCGCCGGATAGCGGCCCGGATGCATGCGGATGTGCCGGATGCATGCCGCATCGGCCCCTCTGGGGGCCCGTCGGCACATCCGCATGCACGAGGGACAGGGCAGCGCGGGCGGTTAGCGTGATCGGGTGACCGACGCGCTGAGCCCGACCGCCCGCTTCGCCCAGGACCTCATCCGCTTCCCGAGCGTCAACTGGGGCAACGGCCGCAGCGACGGGGAGGCCGAGGCCGCCGGCTACGTCGAGGCCGAGCTGCAGCGGCTCGGCCTCACGACCTCGGCCTTCGAACCGGCGCCGGGCCGCGTCTCCGTCGTCACGCGGATCGAGGGGGAGCGGCCGGGACCGGCGCTCGTGCTGCACGGCCACACCGACGTCGTGCCCGCCGACGCCGCGAACTGGTCCGTCGACCCGTTCGCCGGCGAGATCCGCGACGGCATGCTGTGGGGCCGCGGCGCCGTCGACATGAAGGACATGGACGCGATGATCCTCGCGTCGCTCGGTGCCATCCTCGCCGCCGGCCGCCGCCCGGCCCGCGACCTCGTCGTCGCGTTCTTCGCCGACGAGGAGGCCGGCGGGGTGCACGGCGCCCACTGGGTCGTCGACCACCACCCGGAGCTCTTCGCCGGCGCGACGGAGGCGATCAGCGAGGTGGGCGGCTACTCGACGGACCTGCACGGGCAGCGCGCCTACCTGCTGCAGACGGGGGAGAAGGCCCTCGTCTGGATCAAGCTCACCGCGCGGGGAACCGCGTCCCACGGCTCCCGGCTCGTGCACGACCACGCGATCACCCGCCTCGCGGAGGCGGTCGTCGCGATCGGGCGCCGCGACTGGCCGATCCGCCTCACCGAGACGACCCGGTCCCTCGTCGACGAGCTCGGCCGGCTGGTCGGCCTCGACCCCGCCGCCGTCGGGCCCGACGCCGTCGTCCGCGAGGCGGGCGCCGCCGCGAGCTTCCTCCGCCCGACGCTCCGCACGACGACGAACCCGACGCTCCTCGAGGCCGGCTACAAGCACAACGTCATCCCCGACACGGCGAGCGCCCTGATCGACATCCGCACGCTGCCCGGGCAGGAGCAGGCGGTGCTCGACGAGGTGCGTGAGCTCGTCGGTCCGGACATCGAGATCGAGACGGTGCACACCGACATCGGGCTGGAGAACCCGTTCGACGGCCCGCTCGTGGAGCGGATCGTCGCGCTGCTCGGCGAGCACGACCCGGGCGCGCCGGTGCTGCCGTACCTGATGTCCGGCGGCACCGACAACAAGTCGCTCGCGCAGCTCGGCATCCGCGGGTACGGCTTCGCGCCGCTGCAGCTGCCCCCGGAGCTCGACTTCCCCGCCATGTTCCACGGCGTGGACGAACGCGTGCCGCTCGCCTCGCTCGAGTTCGGCACCCGGGTGCTCACCGACCTGCTGCTCACGTACTGACGGTCCCCGCCGCAGTGGCACCATGTCCGGCATGAGCGTCACCGAGCGCAACCCCGTCCTCACCGAGGGCGGTCCGGCGGATGCGGGCGCGCACCCCGAGAGCCCCGAGGTGCTGCTGCCGCGCGAGGTGCCGCTCGGCGGTCCCCGCGCCCTCCCGGTCCAGCTGACGCTGCCCCAGCGCCGCCGCTCGCTGATCGGCGCGTGGTGCTTCCTCGACCACTACGGGCCGCACGAGATCGCGGAGGGCGCGCCCGGGATGCGGGTGCCGGGCCACCCGCACATCGGACTGCAGACCGTCACCTGGCTGTTCGAGGGCGAGGTGGAGCACCGCGACACCGCCGGGACGAGCGTGCTCGTGCGGCCGGGGGAGGTGAACCTCATGACCGCCGGCGCCGGCGTCGCGCACTCCGAGTACTCGACGGTGGCCACCCGCCGCGTGCACGGCGCCCAGCTCTGGGTCGCGCTGCCCGACGGCGCCCGCACCGGCCCGCGCGGGTTCGAGCACTACGTCCCGCCGGTGCAGCACGTCCGGGGCGCCGAGGTGCGCGTCTTCCTCGGGTCGTGGCTCGGCTCCACCGCGGCGCTGACGACGTACACCCGACTGATCGGCGCCGAGGTCCGGCTGCCCGCGCAGACGACCTGGCGGGCGCCGCTCGACCCCACCGACGAGGTCGGGGTGCTCGTCGACACCGGACCGCTCCAGGTCGACGGGGTGCGGGCGGAGCGCTCCCAGCTCGTGGCGCTCGCCCCCGGCCGGGACGAGCTGGTGCTCGAGACCGGCGACGCGCCGGCCCGCGTGCTCGTGCTCACCCGGCCCGGCGATCTGACTGGCGCGGTGACGCCGCTGGAAGACCTGCGCGAGCTTGC
>JBQCCU010000091.1:0-4532 GCA_051961935.1 Amnibacterium sp.
GACCTCGTCGAAGTCGACGCTCTGCGCGAGTCCCTGTGCCAGCGTGTCGTGCACCACCGCGATCGCCGACACGCGCCTGGTCGCCTGGGCGAGCGACTCCCGCGCCTCCTCCGAGTTCGAGCGCCGCGCCTGGATCCGGAGAAGGGAGGCGACCGTCTGCAGGTTGTTCTTCACCCGGTGGTGGATCTCGCGGATCGTCGCGTCCTTGGTGATGAGCTCCTGCTCCTGGTGGCGCAGCTCGGTCACCTCGCGGCAGAGCACGATCGCGCCGACGCGCAGCCCCTCGCTGTAGACGGGGATCGCGCGCAGCGACACCGTGACGCCCTTCGCCTCGATCTCGCTGCGCCACGGCGCCTTGCCGGTCACGACGACGGGGAGCGTCTCGTCGACGGCGAAGCGCTCCGGCAGCAGGTCCGTCACCACCTGAGCGAGGGACTCCCCCTCGAGCTCGCCCGAGAAGCCGATCCGGTTGAAGGCCGACAGGGCGTTCGGGCTCGCGAAGATCGTCACGCCGTCGACGTCGAGGCGGATGAGGCCGTCCGAGGCGCGCGGGGCGCCGCGCCGCGGGCCGGTGGGCGCGGTGAGCTGCGGGAAATCGCCGGAGGCGATCATGCGGAACAGGTCGTTGGCGCAGTCGTTGAACGTGAGCTCCTGCCGGCTCGGCATCCGCGCCTCGGACAGGTTCGTGTGCCGGGTCAGCACCGCGATGGGCCCGAACACCTGCTGCGGGGTCGCCGACGGCGACGTGCGGCGGAACACCGGCACGGCGCGCACGCGGGTCGGGGTCTCCTCGAACCAGTCGGGGGCGGAGGAGTCGAGGATCTCGCCGCGCTCGAACGCATCCGTGACGAGGCGCTTCCAGTCCGGCTTGATCTGCTGCCCGACGAAGTCGCGGTAGAAGAGCGTCGCGGCGCTCGACGGCCGGGCGTGGGCGACCGCGACGAACCCGCCGTCGCCGGACGGCGACCAGAGCACGATGTCGGCGAACGCGAGGTCGGCGAGCAGCTGCAGGTCGTTCAGCAGCGCGTGCAGCCAGTTGAGGTCGTCGGCCGAGGACTGCGACGAGTGCGCAGTGACGAGTTCGCTCATGGTCGGCACGGCCCGATTCTACGTTTCGGGCCGGAACCGGGCCGGTCGGGTCAGTCCCGCCGGGAGACGAGGAACGCGTTCAGCTCGGCGGTGAAGGCGGCGTCCACCGGCTTCGGCACGCCGTCGACCGCGCGGATGGGGGCGGCGTGCCGCACGCTCGAGACGAGCCAGAGCGCCTCCGCGTCCTCGAGGGCGTCGCGGGTGAGCAGCTCGTAGGAGGTGGTGAGCCCACGGCTGCGGGCGAAGCTGAACGCATCCGCCTGGGTCGTGCCGGCGAGGATGCCGAGGCTCGTCGCCGGGGTGGTCAGCCGGTCGCCGCGCTTCAGCAGCAGGTTCGCGGTCGCGCCCTCGAGCAGGTAGCCGTCCGCGCTGACGAACAGCACGTCGTCCGCGCCGCGGCGCTGCGCCTCCCGCACGGCGGCGCGGTTCACGGCGTAGGAGAGCGTCTTCGCGCCCTGCAGCAGCCAGGGTGCGGTGGTCGCCACGTCGTGCGGGTAGCCCCGGTCGAGCAGCGCGACGCGGATGCCCTCGGTGCGCGAGACCGTGTGGTCGGGCGACGGCTCCGCGAAGACCCAGCCGGTGGGGCGTCCGGCACCCTCGACGCCGCGGGTGTAGACGAGCTTGGCGAACGCCTCCGGCGCGTCCGCGAGCCGCTCCGCCATCGCGTAGACGGTCTCCCGCCAGGCGTCGAGGTCGGGCGAGGGCAGCTCGAGCATCGCCGCGGACCGCTCCAACGGGCCGAGGTGCGCCTCGGTGGCCTGCGCGCGGCCGGCGCCGATGCTGATGGTCTCGAACACGCCGTCGCCGCGGGTCACGCCGAGGTCGAGCGCGCTGACGGCCGGCGCCTCGACGTCCGCCATCCGGAAGACCGGCTCCGCGGGGGCGGCGGCGTCCGGGTCGAGCGACGGAGCGGTCAGGACGGCGAGCAGGCGGGGCGACACCGGTCCATTCTGACGGAGCCCGGGTGTTGCCACTTTCGGCGGGTTCGCGCGGTTCGAAGTCGCAGAAAGTGGCAACAGCCGGATCGGATCGGATCGGATCGGATGGGCGGGTCAGGCCGGCTGCGCACGGCGGAGCCGGACCAGGCCCCGCCGCGGCGGGGCCGAGGGGCGCTCGGCCAGATGCTCGAGGGCGAATCGGCGCAACGCCGCGGTGGCCGCCGAGCGCGGGGCGGCGTCGGGGAGGCTCCGGGCGGTGAGCAGGGCCGCGTCGCAGGCGCCCGGATCGCTCGGGACGAGGGTGGCGTCCTCGATGCCGCCGAACCGCAGCAGGCTCGCCCGGATCTGGCCCGCCGGCCCGATCCCCACCGCGCTCGCGCGGACCTTGCCGATCACCACCCGGACCGCTGCGGGATCGACCAGCTCGAGCAGGTCGCCGTACGCACGGACGAAGCGGGCGAGGCCGACCGGATCCCCCGCCCCGACCGCCACCACGGTGTCGGCGGCGCGGAGCGCGGCGATGGTGGCGGCGTTGCGCCGCGGGGCGAAGAGGTCGCTCACGATCTCCTCGTCGGTCTCGAGGTTGAAGCCCGTGTCGACGACCGTGTGGTCGGCCCAGCCGCGGCACGCCTCCAGCACCGTCGTCATCCGGTCGGTCGACAGCTCCGGCCAGCGCGACGGCCGGCCGATGCCGGTCAGCACGGAGAACGCGCCCCGGGCACCGCGGTGCTGCTGTGCGACGCGGTCCAGCTCGGCGCCGTCGAGCGCGCCGGCGGCGGCCAGGCGGCACGCGGCGGCGAGCCCCGGGGCCTCGTCGAACAGCCCGAGCGCCGGCGCGACCGCAGCGCCGACCGTGTCGGCGTCCACGAGCGCGACGCGGAGCCCCGTCGCGGCGAGCTCGGCGGCGAGCGCGATCGCCGTGGTCGTGCGCCCCGGTGCGCCGGTGGGACCCCACACCGCGGTGATCCGGCCGCGGCGAGGGCCCTTGGGCCCGGCGGCGCGATCGACGGGGGGCGCCTCGAGCGGGCGGTCGAGGCGTCCGAGCACCTCGGCCGTGGACGCATCCGCGGGCACCGGCTCGGGCACGCCGAGCGCGGCGGCGTGCTCCCGCTCCCCCGGCCCGGCAGCGAGCAGCACGACGGTCATCCCCGCGGCGGCCGCGGCGGTGAGCAGCGCGGCGTCGCAGTGCCGCGGCGACGCGGTGGCCAGCAGGGCGTCCGCCGGCGTCCGCCCCACCGTCGCCAGCGCCTCGGCGGCGGACGCGGGCCGCGCCACGACGACGTGGCCCTCCTCGAGCAGCAACGGCAGGAGCCGGTCCTCGACGTGCGGGGCGAGGCTCAGCACGACGGCGGTCACCGGTGCACCGGCTCGCCGACCGCGACGGCGGAGATCCGGGCCCCGTCGGCGACCGCCTCCAGTACGGAGGCGACGTCGCCCCGCGGCACCTGCAGCTCGACCGTGTTCTGCTGCGTCGCCTGTACGAAGCCCTGCGGGGCGATCGTCCGCACGACGGTCGCGCCGCTCACGAGCACGACGGGCGCCCCGTACTCCGCGGTCGTGCCCGGCTTCCTCGGCGCCGACCAGACGTCCACGACGGCGCCCGGCGCGATCGAGCCGGAGAGCCGGGTGGAGAGGTCGACGACGATCGAGGCGACGTCGACGCCCGCTGCGCTGCCGAGCGCCGAGAGGGGCACCATCTCCCCCTCGGCGATCGTGCGCGTCACGACGTAGCCTCCCGCCGGCACCGGGCCGGTCAGGTACAGGGGTCCGGCGGCGCCGAGGCGCACCGGGGTCGGGACGAGGTCGGACGCGGAGATGCGCGCGCCGGCCACGAGCGGCTCGGCCGCGCGGTAGACCGGGACGGTGCGGTTCTGGGCCTGCACGACCGCGGTGACGCCGAGCGTCGAGACGGCGACGAGGGCCACGCCGAGCAGGATGCGCGGGTCGACGCGGAACCGGCGGCGGGACGCCGACGGGAGGGGAGCCATGACGTTCCTTCCGGCTGCGGCAAGCGGGATCCCGATCCTCGCCGCGCCCTTCCGGCGCCGCCGGAAGTTATCCACAGCGCCTCCGACGGCCCGAGCGGGCGGCGCTGAGGCCGGGGCAGGATGCCCGTCATGACCGCGCCGCTGCCCGCCGACCAGGTCGGCCGCTTCCTCACCGTCGCCGAGACGGCCGAGGTGCTGAACGTGTCGACGGCACAGGCGTACGCCCTCGTCCGCTCCGGGGAGCTCCCCGCGATCAAGATCGGCGCGGCCGGGCACTGGCGCGTCGAGCGCGTCGAGCTGGAGGCCTTCATCCAGGCCCGGTACGAGGAGGCGCGCCGCGCGGCGCACTGGCGTCAGACGCAGTTCGAGCTGCTGCCCGAGCTCCGCTCCGACCGCCTGCTGTAGGGCGCCGGGCGCCGCTGCTGTCTCGAGTACGGGGGCCACCGCCCCCCCCCAGCCCCCCCAAACGACACCCCTCACCACCGCCCCCCGCCCCCCCGCACCCAAGCCGCGGCAG
>JBQCCU010000092.1:0-3055 GCA_051961935.1 Amnibacterium sp.
TCCGCCCCGTCGGTCGACACCCCCGCGGCGGCGGCCTCGAAGGTGGGGCCCGCGAGCGACCAGAGCACCACGGCGCGCAGCTGGTCGCGGTTTCCGACCCACCGGAAGAGCGAGGTGCGGTCGACGCCGAACACGGCCGCGAGCGCGCCCATGTCGATCCGCTCCCCGGCGAGGAAGCGGTGGCGCGCCTCGCGGAACGCACGGGTGGCATCCGGATGGGTGCCGAGCCGCGTCGAGAGGGGGCTCGGCACGAGGGCGGTGCCGTGGCTGCCGAGCCGCGCGACACGGGGCGGCGCGGCGACGGGGACCATGACTGGATCGTAGCCGCGCCGGAGCGGGCGTCCCGCAACAGATCCCGATGTGATGCGTACACTGCTGCCGGACGCGCCGCGGGCGGCGCCCGGTACGTCGACGAGGAGCAGCGATGACGATCACGACCAACGACGAGGCGGCCCTGTCGGAGGAGCCGTTCGAGGACGCCGTCCCGTACCTCGAGGGCGACTTCTACCACTTCCAGGACCTCCTCACCCCGCGTGAGCGCGAGCAGATCGCGAAGGTGCGCGAGTACTTCGAGACCGAGGTGCGCCCGATCGCGAACGACCACTGGAACCGGGCCGAGTTCCCGATGCGGATCATCCCGGAGCTCGCGCGCCTCGGCCTGCTCGGCGCGTTCATCCCCGAGGTCCGCCAGTTCGAGAACAGCGCCGTGTACCGCGGCTGGATGGCGCTCGAGATGGGTCGCGTCGATGCCTCGGCCTCCACGTTCGTCGGTGTGCAGAGCGGACTCGCGATGGGCGCGGTCGACGTCGGCGGCTCGCCGGAGCAGCGCGCCGAGTGGCTGCCGCGGATGGCCCGCGCCGAGGTGATCGCCTCGTTCGGCCTCACCGAGCCCTTCTCCGGCTCCGACTCCGCCCGTGGCCTGCGCACCACCGCGAGGCGCGAGGGCGACACGTGGGTCCTGAACGGCGCGAAGCGCTGGATCGGCAACGCGACCTTCGCCGACATCGTCGTGATCTTCGCGAAGGACCAGGCGGACGGCCAGGTGAAGGGCTTCCTCGTCGACACGACCGCGGACGGCTTCACGGCAACGAAGATCGAGGACAAGATCGCGCTCCGCAGCGTGCAGAACTCCGACATCACCCTCACGGACGTGCGCGTGCCCGAGTCGATGCGGCTGCCCGGCATCCGCTCCTTCAAGGACGTCGCCCACGTGCTGCGGCTGACCCGCTGCGAGGTCGCGTGGCAGGCGATCGGCATCGCGGTCGGCGCCTACGAGGCGGCGCTCGCCTACGCCAAGGAGCGGGTGCAGTTCGGCAAGCCGATCGCCGGCCACCAGCTCGTGCAGGACCTGCTCGTGAAGTCGGTCGGCAACATCACCGCGTCGATCGCGGTCTGCCTCCGCGCCTCGCAGCTGCAGGACCAGGGGGAGCAGCGGGACGAGCACTCGGCCCTCGCGAAGGCGTTCGCGACCGCCCGGATGCGGGAGACGGTCGCCTACGCCCGCGAGATCTGCGGCGGCAACGGCATCGTGCTCGACAAGGGCGTCGCCCGGTTCTTCGCCGACGCGGAGGCCATCTACTCCTACGAGGGCACCCGCGAGATGAACACCCTCATCGTCGGCCGCGCCATCACCGGCTCCGCCGCCTTCGTCTAGCCCGGGTGCACGAACGACGGAGTTCTCGTCGAACGAGGTCCCGTATCCGCATGAAGTGGTCATCCGTCACCGACTTCTCCGTCGTTCGTGCAGTGGAAAGGGGTTCCCATGCCTGAAGCCGTCATCGTCGCCGCGAAGCGCTCGCCCATCGGGCGTGCGAACAAGGGCTCCCTCGTCTCGTTCCGCCCCGACGACCTCGCCGCCCTGATGGTGCAGGAGGCGCTCGACGCGGTGCCGGCGCTCGACCCCACGCGGCTCGACGACCTCATCCTCGGCTGCGGCATGCCCGGCGGCGAGCAGGGCATGAACATGGCGCGGATCCTCGCGGTGCGGCTCGGCTACGACTTCCTGCCCGGCACCACCGTCAACCGGTACTGCTCGTCGAGCCTGCAGACCACGCGGATGGCCTTCCACGCCATCAAGGCGGGCGAGGGGCACGCGTTCGTCTCGGCCGGCGTCGAGTCGGTCACCCACTTCGCGAACGGCAGCGCCGACTTCATCCCGAACCAGGACCCTCACGTCATCCTGAACCCCGTCTTCGCGGACGCGGAGCGGCGCACGGCCCGCCGCGCGCAGGAGGGTGGCGGCTGGCACGACCCGCGCGAGGACGGCGAGCTGCCGGATGCGTACATCGCGATGGGGCAGACCGCGGAGAACGTCGCCGCGCTCACCGGCACGAGCCGGCAGCGGCAGGACGAGTACGCCGCCCTCAGCCAGAACCGGGCGGAGGCCGCGATCGCGGCCGGCGTCTTCGAGCGGGAGATCACGCCCGTGACGACGCCCGACGGCCGCACCGTCACGGCGGACGACGGCCCCCGACCGGGCGTGACCGTGGAGACCCTCTCGACGCTGCAGCCCGTGTTCCGCAAGGACGGCACGGTGACGCCCGGCAACGCGTGCCCCCTGAACGACGGCGCCGCGGCGCTCGTGGTCGTCTCGGACGTGCTCGCGAAGGAGCTCGGCCTCACCCCGCTCGCGCGGATCGTCTCGACGGGCCTCAGCGCGCTCTCGCCCGAGATCATGGGGCTCGGCCCGGTCGAGGCGAGCCGCAGGGCGCTCGCGCAGGCCGGCATGACCATCGACGACATCGACCTCGTCGAGATCAACGAGGCCTTCGCCGCGCAGGTCGTGCCGTCGGCGGATCAGCTCGGCGTGCCGTGGGAGCAGCTCAACGTGCACGGCGGCGCGATCGCGCTCGGCCACCCCTTCGGGATGACCGGCGCCCGCATCACGACGACCCTGCTCAACGCGCTGACGACGAAGGACGCCACCTTCGGCCTCGAGACGATGTGCGTCGGCGGGGGTCAGGGCATGGCGATGGTGATCGAGCGGCTCGACTGAGGCGCATCCGCCCCGCCGGTATGGTGCGCGGGCCGCGGCGGCGTTAGAGTCGGCTGGTGC
>JBQCCU010000093.1:0-4075 GCA_051961935.1 Amnibacterium sp.
GAGGCACGGCTCGACGCCGTGCCGCCGACCGGGACGAGCTGCCACGTGGTGATCGAGCACGAGGGGCGCACCCTCGCCGACGTGACCACCGCGGTGTCCCGCGACCGCTTCTCGGTGGTGCTGCCGCTCCCCGAGCAGGAGAACGGGCAGGGCTACGAGCAGTTGCTCTGGTCCCCGGAGCATCCGGTGCTGCTCGACGCCCGCGTGGAGGTCCGCTCCGCCACCGGCGCCGACACCGTCGACACCTACCTGGGTCTGCGCAGCGCCGCCGTGGAGCGCGGCCGCTTCCTGCTGAACGACCGGCCCGTGTACCTCCTCAGCGTGCTGGAGCAGGGCTACTGGCCGGAGTCGCACCTCGCCGCGCCCTCCGCGGACGCCCTCCGCGCCGAGGTCCAGCTGATCAAGGACCTCGGCTTCAACGCCGTGCGCGTGCACCAGAAGTACGAGGACCCGCGGTTCCTCTACTGGACGGACCGCCTCGGCGTGCTCGTGTGGGCGGAGGCGCCGGGCGCGTACGAGTCGTCGCCGACGGCCATCGCCCGCACGGTGCGGGAGTGGCTCGAGGTGCTCGACCGCGACCGGTCCCACCCGTCGATCGTCACCTGGGTGCCGCTGAACGAGAGCTGGGGCGTGCAGCACATCGCGGCGAGCCCCGCGCTGCAGTCCTACCCCCGCGGCCTCGCGGAGCTGACCCGGGCGATCGACCCCACCCGCCCGGTGATCTCGAACGACGGATGGGAGCACGTCGACTCCGACCTGCTCACGATCCACGACTACGAGTGGCGGCCGGAGGTGGTGCGCGAGCGCTACGGCACCGCCGAGGCGATCCGGCGCGAGGTCGACGGGGTCGGGCCCGCGGGGCGGCGGATCCTCCTGTCGGGCAGTGCCGACGGAGCGCCGGTGGTGCTCAGCGAGTTCGGGGGCATCCGCTACACGCCGAGCGGCGCGGGCACCGCCGACTGGGGCTACTCGACGGCCACGAGCGCGGAGGACTTCCGGGAGCGACTCGGCGGCCTGCTCGCCGCCGTCCACGCGAGCCCGGTGCTCGCGGGCTTCTGCTACACCCAGCTGACGGACACGATGCAGGAGGCGAACGGTCTCCTGACGGCGGACCGGACGCCGAAGCTGCCCCTGGCGGAGCTGCGGGCGATCATCACGGGCGGCCGGACCGCGTGAGCCTCCGCCCGCTCGCCGTCGCCGCCGTGCTCGCGATGACCGTCCCCCTGGCGGCCTGCTCCGGTGCCTCCGGCCCCGGGGCGACGCCGACGCCGAGCGGCCCGACCTTCACGAACCCGATCAAGGCGAGCGGCGCCGACCCGTGGGTCATCCGCTGGCAGGACCGGTACCTGCTCGCCGAGAGCCGGGACGGCGGCATCTGGATCACCGAGTCGAAGCGGAACGACCTCACCGGCATCGCCGCCGGCACGGAGCACGAGATCTGGACACCGCCGCTCGACGGCCCGGACAGCCAGGCGGTCTGGGCGCCGGAGCTGCACCACGTCGGGAACCGCTGGTACGTCTACTTCGCGGCGACCACCGCCGACAACGACAACGCGAACCACCGCATGTTCGTGCTGGAGTCCGCGGGCGACGATCCGCTCGGCCCCTACACGGACCGGGGGCGGATCGCCGACCGCGCCGGCCGCTGGGGGATCGACGGCACCCGCTTCACCTGGCAGGGGAAGGACTACTTCGTCTGGTCGGGGTGGCCGGGGTCGACGGACGGGCAGCAGAACCTGTACATCGCGCGGATGGCATCCCCGACCCGGCTCGAGGGCGACGGGGTGCTGCTGTCGTCGCCCACGCTCGCCTGGGAGCGGACGGGCAACCCCATCGAGGAGGGGCCGGAGGCGCTGCAGCACGACGGGCGGCTGTTCCTCGTCTACTCGGCGAGCGGCAGCTGGACCGACTCGTACTGCCTCGGCCTACTGCGGTTCACCGGCGGGGACCCGCTGGACCCGTCGGCGTGGACGAAGTCACCCCAACCGGTGTTCACCGGCACGTCGCAGGTGGTGAGCCCGGGGCACGCCTCCTTCACGACCTCGCCGGACGGCACGCAGGACTGGATCGTCTACCACTCGGCGCGGTACGCGGGCGCGGGGTGGGACCGGGTGATCGACACGCAGCGGTTCACCTGGACCGCCGACGGCGAGCCGCGCTTCGGCCGGCCGATCGCCGAGGACGGGCCCCAGGCGCTGCCGAGCGGGCAGCCCGGCTGACGCCGATCAGCCGTCGCGGGCGACCCGCACCGACGGGCGGCACCGCTCACAGCGCCAGGAGGTGCGGCCGAGGAAGCCCCGCCGTGGGATGAGCGCGGACTGGCACCGCCGGCACTGGCGTCGGCTGTAGGAGAGCTCGAGGTCGGACAGGTCGGCGGACATTCGACGCCTACTCACTCGAGGACGGATCCTCGATCAGGCGTTCCGCAAGACAGGGTGGGCGCCGCGGGTCGCGGTTCATCGCCAAGGTGCCGAGTGACACCGGAACCCCTGCAGCCTACGCGCGAATCGCTCGGTAAGCGAGGGGCTTGCGGCGGGCACCCAGGTTGTTCGGCGCGACTCCCTGTGGGATCAGTGCGGGAGCGGGAGCGCCGAGGTGGCGTCGGTCGCGCCGTCGGTCACCTTCGGCACGGCCGAGACGACCTTCTGGGGTGCGGCCGCCGCGGACTCGACGACCTTCGGCGCCGCCGACAAGAGGGACTTCGGGACGGAGGTCGCCGACGCCGCCGCCTTGGGGACCGACGAGACGACCACACGGGGAACCGCAGCGGCCGACGAGACGACCTTCGGAGCGGACTTCACCAGGGTCTTCGGCACCGTTGTCGCCGAGGACACCGCCTTCGGCACCGACTTGACCACGGCCTTCGGCGCCGAGGTCGCCGACGAGACCGTCCTCGGCACCGTCGAGGTCACCGACGACGCCGCCTTCGACGCGGAGGACGTCGCGGACGAGACCGTCTTCGGCACCGTCGAGGTCGCCGACGACGCCGCCTTCGACGCGGAGGACGTCGCCGACGAGACCGTCCTCGGCACCGACGACGCGGAGGAGGCGGCCGAGGTGACCGTCTTCGGCACCGACGTGGCCGACGACACCGCTTTCGACGCCGACGTCGCCGCCTTCGACGCGGCCGAGGCGGCCGAGGCGGCCGAGGCGGCCGAGGCGGCCGAGGCGGCCGACGAGACGGTCGTCCTCGAGGCCGAGGCAGCCGAGCGCGACGGGGAGCCGGGGCCGGAGGCGCCCGCGGCTCGCGTCGGCGCCGTGGAGCCTGCTCCGGCGCCCCCCGCGGTAACGCGCCCCGCCGGCGAAGCCGGAGCCGTAGCGGCACCGGCCGGACGGGTCGCCGCGACCGGCTGCGCGTTGCTCACGGGGAGGCCGGGCAGCACGGGGGCCGCCGGCAACCCGGAGCCGAAGAGCGCGGGAGCGCCGGCCCCGTGGAGGAGCGGCGCGGCCACCAGCGCGAGGCCGCACAGGGCGGCGGCCCCGGTGGTGACGAGCACGGCGCCCGTCGCGGCCGGGGAGGAGGAGGCATCCGCTGCGTGGCGCCCGCGGGCGGAAGCGATCGGATCGGCCTCGACCGCGGCATGCCGCGGACGGCGGGAGGCGAAGGCGAGCAGGGAACGCGGCGGTTCGGTCTGCGCGCCGTCGGCGCGGTGCCGGCCCGCGGCGGTCACGCGCACCCCCCGGCGGATCCGAGTCGTTGCGGATGCGGCCGACGAGCGTCCACGGCGGTCCCTCCCCCGATCGAGCGTCGGCAGGACCGTATTCGGCCATCCGCAACCTCCTCTGGCAGGTTCCGGCGAGACCGCTGAACGTGGAGCCGGGCTGAGCATCGGATTCGGACCGAGCAGGATCGGAGAAGCGGCGCCTCCGATCGCGCTCTTACGCTCGCCGCATGATCGAGACAGCGACGAAGCAGGCGCGGCGTTCCGCGACCAGCCCGTTCACGCCCGAGGAGCGGGCGGCGATGCAGGCTCGCGCGGCCGAGCTCAAGGCGGCCGCGAAGCGCGGCGCGAAGGCGGCGGATGCGGAAGCGGACGCCCTGGCGCGGATCGCCGCGATGGACGACCACGACCGC
>JBQCCU010000094.1:0-2723 GCA_051961935.1 Amnibacterium sp.
CCGCGGTTCGCCTGGATGTTGTCGAGGGCGTCGTCGATGATCGTGAGGTTCCTGAGGCCCAGGAAGTCCATCTTGATCAGGCCGAGCGACTCGCACGCGGGGTAGTCGAACTGCGTGACGATCTGGCCGTCCTGCTCCCGCTTCATGATCGGGATGATGTCGACCAGCGGATGGCTCGACATGATGACGCCGGCCGCGTGCACGCCCCACTGCCGCTTCAGCCCCTCGAGCCCGAGGGCGGTCTCGAAGACGGTCTTCGCGTCGGGGTCGGACTCGACGACCGCGCGGATGTCGCCGGCCTCCTTGTACCGCTTGTCGGCCGGGTCGAAGATGCCGGACAGGGAGATGTCCTTGCCCATGATCGCGGGCGGCATCGCCTTGGTGAGCTTCTCCCCCATCCCGAACGGGAAGCCGAGCACGCGGGAGGAGTCCTTCAGCGCCTGCTTCGCCTTGATCGTGCCGTAGGTGACGATCTGGGAGACGCGGTCGTCGCCGTACTTCTCGGTGACGTACTTGATGACCTCACCCCGCCGGCGCTCGTCGAAGTCGACGTCGAAGTCGGGCATGGAGACGCGGTCGGGGTTCAGGAACCGCTCGAAGATCAGGCCGTGCCGCAGCGGGTCGAGGTCGGTGATCTTCATCGCGTAGGCGGCCATCGACCCGGCGCCCGAGCCGCGGCCGGGGCCGACGCGGATGCCGTGGTCCTTCGACCAGTTGATGAAGTCCGCGACCACGAGGAAGTAGCCGGGGAAGCCCATCTGGACGATGACCTGCTTCTCGTACTCGGCCCGCTGCCGGACCTCGTCGGGCACCCCGTCGGGGTAGCGCAGCTCGAGGCCCTTGTCGACCTCCTTGATGAACCAGCTGTCCTCGGTCTCGCCCTCCGGGACCGGGAAGCGGGGCATGTAGTTGGCGGCGGTGTCGAACTCGATCTCGCAGCGCTCGGCGATGAGCAGCGTGTTGTCGCAGGCCTCGGGGATGTCGCGGAAGATCTGCCGCATCTCCGCGGCGGACTTCAGGTAGTACTCGTCGCCGTCGAACTTGAACCGGTTCGGGTCGTCGAGCGTCGAGCCCGACTGCACGCAGAGCAGGGCGGCGTGGCTGGTCGCGTCCGACGCGTGCGTGTAGTGGAGGTCGTTCGTCGCGACGAGCGGGAGCCCCAGCTCCTTGGCGAGCCGGAGGAGGTCCTGCTGCACGCGCCGCTCCACCGCGATGCCGTGGTCCATGATCTCGACGAAGAAGTTGTCCCGCCCGAAGATGTCCCGGAACTCCGCGGCGGCCGCCACGGCCTCGTCCCACTGGCCGAGCCGCAGGCGGGTCTGGACCTCGCCACCCGGGCATCCGGTCGTGGCGATGAGCCCCTCGTGGTGCTCGTGCAGCAGCTCGCGGTCCATGCGCGGCTTGAAGTAGTAGCCCTCGATCGAGGAGCGCGACGACAGCCGGAACAGGTTGTGCAGCCCCGTCGTGCTCTCGGCGAGCATGGTCATGTGCGTGTAGGCACCTGAGCCGGACACGTCGTCCTCGCCGCCGTCGCCCCAGCGCACGCGGGTCTTGTCGCCCCGGTGCGTGCCCGGCGTGAGGTAGGCCTCCGTGCCGATGATCGCCTTGACGCCGTGCGCCTGCGACTGCTTCCCGAAGTCGACCGCGCCGAAGGTGTTGCCGTGGTCGGTGACGGCGATCGCGGGCATGCCCTGCTTCGCCGCCTCCGAGCGCATGTCGCCGAGGCGCGCGGCCCCGTCGAGCATGGAGTACTCGGAGTGGACGTGCAGGTGGACGAAGCTGTCGGATGCGCTCATCGGAGCCCTGAGGCTAACCGCCACCACCGACGGTGGCAGAGTCCCCTGATCGGACGGCGGGTCTGGCGTCTCGGTCGTCGGCGAGCCGCTGGAAGAGCAGGTGGTCCCGCCACTCCCCCGCGATGTGCAGGTAGCGGGGGGCGAGGCCGATGCGCGTGAACCCGTTGCGGGTGAGCACCGCCTGCGAGCGCAGGTTGTCGACGAGCGTGCTCGCCTCGACGCGGTGCAGGCCGAGCGCGCCGAACGCGAGGCCGAGCACCTCAGCGACCGCGGCGGTCGCGAGCCCGCGCCCGTTCGCGTCGCGGGCGACCCAGTACCCGACCCGGGCGTTGCGGTAGGGGCCGTGCTCGATCCCGGTGAGGGTGATGCGGCCGGCGACCGCCCCGTCCGGATCGAGGATCACGCGCGGCAGCACGGTTCCCGCTTCGGCCCTCGCCAGCAGTCCGGCGACGACCTCCGCCTGGCCGGCCTCGGTGAACCACTCGGCGGGGCGCACCGGGTCGTAGGGTGCGAGGAAGTCCCGGTTCGCGGTGTGCAGCGCGGCGAGGGCCGCCGCGTCCCCCGCGGTGAGCGCCCGCGTGCTCATCCCGCCAGCCGCTCCAGCGCGATCGCCAGGTCCGCGGGCAGCGGGCTCTCGAACTCCACCCACTCCCCCGTCGCGGGATGGGCGAAGCCGAGCCGGACCGCGTGCAGCCACTGCCGGGTGAGGCCGAGCCGCGCCGCGAGCACGGGGTCGGCGCCGTACATCGTGTCGCCGACGAGGGGGTGCTTCAGGTGGGCGAAGTGCACGCGGATCTGGTGCGTCCGCCCGGTCTCGAGGTGTCCGTCCAGCAGGGTCGCCGCGCGTAACCCCTCGACGGTCTCGTAGTGCGTGACCGACGGGCGCCCGTCGCCGACGACGGCGAACCGGTACTCGACCTTCGGATG
>JBQCCU010000095.1:0-3328 GCA_051961935.1 Amnibacterium sp.
AACCACATCGACGAGGGCCCCGGGAGGATGCGGATCCCGTGTCCCGGCCAGATCGGCTCCCAGTTCTGCACGCCCTCCGTGTAGTGCCACATGCGGTCCCGGTTCACGAGGCGCACGCCCGCGGCGTCCGCGATGTCGAGCATCCGCCCGTCCACGTGCGCCGGCACGCCCGTGATCATCCGCGCGGGCGGGGTGCCGAGCCGCTCGGGCCACCAGCGGCGGACGAGGTCGTGGTCGGCGCCGATGCCGCCGGAGGCGAGCACCACCGACTCGCCGCGTAGCTCGAAGTCGGCGACCGCCTCACGGGTGGAGGGGACCCCGCGCGGGGCGTCGTCCGGCGCGAGGCGGGTGCCCCTGACGCCGACGACGGCACCGCCCTCGACGAGGAAGCCGTCGACGCGGTGACGGAACCGCAGGGCGATGCGTCCCTCGGCGGCCGCCGCCCGGATCCGGTCCGCGAACGGCTCCGACACCCCGGTCCCCGTGCCCCACGCGATGTGGAAGCGCGGCACCGAGTTGCCGTGGCCCAGCGCCCGGCCGTCGCCGCGCTCCGCCCAGCCGACCAGCGGCGTGAAGCGCACCCCGCGGTCCTTCAGCCACGGCCGCGCGTCCCCGGCGGCGAACTCGACGAAGGCCCGCCCCCACTTGACGGCCCACTCGTCCTCGGGGTGCGCGCCGTCGAGGCGGTCCCACTGGGCGGAGCCCTGCCAGTCCTGCCAGGCGAGGTCGAACGAGTCCCTGACGCCCAGCCGCCGCTGGGCGGGGGTGTCGACCAGGAAGAGGCCCCCGAAGGACCAGTACGCCTGCCCGCCGAGGTTCGCCGGGTTCTCCTGCTCGACGATCGTCACCCGGCGCCCCGCGCGGAGCAGCTCGTCGGCCGCGACGAGCCCGGCGAGGCCGCCGCCGACGACGATCACATCCGCGTCCACGCCCCTCACCCTGGCATCCCCGGCCGTCGGACAGGTGTTCGCCAGGTGCGCTTCAGGCCGCCTTCACCCTGCTCGGCCACGCTGGGGCAGGAGGAGGAGCTCATGATCGACAGCGAGGTCGACCCCGAACGCGACGGACGGCACCGGTACGGGCTCACCACGCTCGACGCGATCGCGGCGTACCGCGACGGGCACCCGGAGCTGCTGCCGGCCGCGAACCGGTGGAAGTTCTTCGTCGCGGACCACGCCGCCGGCCGGCATGCGCCGTCGGACGCGCGCCTCACGCGCACCTGTCCCATCTGCCGGATGACCGCCGCGCGCGGAGCCGCGTAGGGGGCCGGCACCGCGTCCCGCTACGGTGGCGCGGTGCTGTACTGGGCCATCAAGCTCGTCCTCGTGGTCCCGCTGCTGCGGCTGCTGCTGCGACCGCGGATCAGCGGCGCGGCGAACGTGCCGAGCACGGGCCCGGTGATCCTCGCGGGCAACCACCTGTCGTTCCTCGACCCCTTCGCGCTCGCCGCCCTCGCGAAGCGGCGGGTGCACTTCCTCGCCGCGAGCACGTACTTCAGCAAGCGCGGCGCCGGCCGCATCGTCGGCTGGTTCCTCTCCTCCACCGGCATGGAGCCGATCGACCGGTCGGGCGGATCCGCGTCGGAGGCCTCGCTCCGCGCCGGCCTCGCCGTGCTGTCGCGCGGCGGCGTGCTCGGCATCTACCCGGAGGGCTCCCGCAGCCGCGACGGGCGCCTGCACCGCGGCCGCACCGGCGTGGCGCGGCTCGCGGCGCTGTCCGGCGCCCCGGTCGTGCCCGTCGCCATGGTCGGCACCGACCACGTGATCCCGGTGGGCAGCCGCAGCCTGATCCCCCGCTTCCGCCCGATCGAGATGCGGATCGGGGCCCCGATCACGATCGGGACGGCCGATCTGACGGACGGTGCGGCACTGCGCGCCTTCACCGACCGCCTGATGGCGGAGCTCCAGCGGCTCGGCGACCAGGAGTACGTCGACACCTACACGGGCAGCCACCACCGCTGACGCCGGGGCGGGCGCGGCGGGGAGCGCCCAGCGCGCCTGCACTAGCGTTGGGGCCCGCGCCGGGGATCCGCGCCGGCGCATCCGCCGCCTTCGGAAGGACTCCGTTGCCCGCTGTCTCCACTCCCGCTCCCCTGCGCGTCGGCGTCGTCGGCCTGGGATTCGCCGGCACCACCGCCCTCGACGCCTTCCGGTCGCTGCCGGGCGTCGAGGTGGTCGCCCTGGCCGGCCAGGAGCAGCCGCGCCTCGAGGAGCTCGGCGCGACGCGCGGGGTGCCGAACCTGTACCACGACTGGGAGGACCTCGTCGCGCGCGACGACCTCGACATCGTGAGCATCGGCGTGCCGAACCACCAGCACCACCCGATCGCGCTGGCCGCCCTCGCCAGCGGCAAGCACGTCTTCTGCGAGAAGCCGCTCGCGCCGACCGGGGCGCTCGCCCAGGAGATGGTCGACGCCGCCCGCGCCGCGAACCGGGTGCTCGAGATCGCCTTCAACCACCGGCGCCGCGCGGACGTGCAGTACATCCGCCGCTACCTCGACGAGCACGACATCGGCCGGGTGTACCACGCGCGCTCCAGCTGGCGGCGCCGCGTCGGCATCCCCGGCCTCGGCTCGTGGTTCACGAACCGGCAGATGGCGGGCGGCGGCCCCATGGTCGACCTCGGCCCGCACATGCTCGACATCGCCCTCTCCCTGAGGGACGCGCCGCGGGTGACGAGCGTCAGCGCGGTCGCGTACGAGGAGCTGGGCCGCGCGGGCCGCGGCGGCCGCGTCGGCTCGACGACGACCGGCGGCACCCGCACCTTCGAGGTCGAGGACTTCGCGAGCGCCCTCCTGCGCCTCGACACCGGCGGCAGCATCCACCTCGAGACGTCGTGGGCGAGCTACTCGGCGGACGAGGAGGACATCTCGGTGGAGCTGCTCGGCTCGACCGGCGGGGTGCGCCTGTTCGTGCGCGACTACGCGACCGACGACACGGTGCGCATCTACTCGGACGTGGCGGGGGCGCCCGCCGTCACCGCGCCGACGGTGCATGTGCCCGCCGGGCACCACCTCGCGGTGATCGAGGAGTTCGTCGCGACCGTGCGCTCCGGCTCGTGGGCCGACGCCTACGGCGACTACGCCTTGCACCGCAGCCGCGTCATCGACGCCGTCTACCAGTCCGCCGCCGAGCACCGGGAGGTCGAGGTCGCATGAGGATCACCGTCTGGAACGAGAACCTGCACGAGACCCGCGGCGACGCGGTCGTCACGGGCAACTACCCGCGGGGCATCCACGGCGCGATCGCGGAGGGCCTCGCCGCCCACTTCGGCGACGGCGACGTGATCCGCACGGCGACCCTGCAGGAGCCGGAGCACGGGCTCACCG
>JBQCCU010000096.1:0-2887 GCA_051961935.1 Amnibacterium sp.
GCGAGTCGGCGCTCGGGGAGCGGGCGACCCAGCCGCTCGACTCGAGCCGGTCGAGCACCCGGCTGAAGGTCGACGGCACCACCCCGAGGCGTTCGGCGAGCAGCCCGACGCGGGCCGGTCCGGCGGTCTGGAGCAGCACGAGCACGCGGAACTGGGGGAGGGTCAGCTCGTCGAGCACCGGGCCCATGCTCCGCGCCACGACGGCGAGCATCGCCCGGGAGGCCCGCAGCACCGCCTGCTGATCGTTCACCGGCACCACGCTACGGCAGGCCCCGGGCGCGCGCGGCAGCCGCTTCCGCGCCGATCCGGGCCGGATGCGACAACCCGGGCGTCTTCACGCGCCCGGGATGTCGCAAGGCGCCCGTCGAGGTGGGGCGGAGGCCGCAGGGCGCCCGTTGCAGGCGGAATGGGGCGGATCAGCGGGGCGTGCGGAGCGCGCGGGCGACCGCCGCGGTGAGCACCGCCGCGAGGGTGAGCCACCCGTCGGCGATCGCGATCAGGAGGTCCATGCCGACGATGCAAGCCCCGGCGGCCGTCGGCGGCTCGTCGCGCGCACGACCGGCGGATGAACGGCGGGCGACGATCCGTCGTCGCGGCGGCGTGCCCCGGCGCCCGTCCCCGCCCCGACCTCCCATCCCGATCCGGGCCGGATCCGACAACCTGGGCGGGTTAAGACGCCCGGGTTGTCGCAAGGCGCCCGCCCGCGCGGCGACGGGTGGGGCGACGGGCGGCTCAGCTCGAGCGGCGCGCGATCTCCTCGGTCAGGGCGGCACGGATGCGGCGGTAGTGGTCGGGGTCGGCGCTGTACTCGGTCATGGTCAGCGCGCCGTCCGGGTCGACGATCCCGAGCACGGTGTCCTCGCCCGCGAGGTCGCGGAGCGCCTGCATCGCCCGGTGGTCGGTCATCGCCTCGGCGAAGACCCGGAACCGGACCGACTCCCACGGCTCGCCGTCGTCGCCGGGGTAGACGATGAACGGGTCGCCGGCGAGGAACGCGCCGCCGGCGGTCGTGTCCTGGAACGGATCGATCGGCCGCACCGAGAGGTGCGAGTTGTAGAAGTTGAAGCCCCAGTGCAGGAAGCCGGCCGCGTGGAAGCGGAAGAGCTGCGCACCGAGCACCCGGTTGCGGGTCGAGGGCTGCCCGATGAACCGGTTGGCGACGCCCGTGTGCTGGCCGACGCAGTAGTACATCCACAGGCCCGGCACGCCGGCGGCGAAGAACGGGTCCAGCGCGTCCGTCGCGACGATCGGCTGCCGCACGACGCCCTCCGTGTAGAAGGCGAAGTCGGAGAGCGCGTCCACGATCGTGCACCCCTCGAGGAGGTCGTCGACGACGCCGCGGGCCGCGCGGTACGACTCGAGCATCGCCGGTCCGTGCGGCTCGTCGGAGATGTGGAAGATCACCCGGTCGAGGCCCCACTCCTCGTCCAGCACCGCGCGCAGCGCCGGCAGCAGCACCTCGAGCAGCCGCCGATACGCGGGATCGGTCGCCGCCACGTGCCAGCCGAACCGCTGCTCCGTGCCGGATGCCGTGGCGACGTACACGGCGGGAGTGCACTCGGCGCCCCACTGGGTGAACAGGTGCGCGATCTCGAGGTGGCGCATGCCCGCGCGGCGGCACACCTCGATCCAGCGCCGGAGCCGCGCGAAGTCGAACGAGTAGAGACCGTCCGTGTCGGTGATGCCGATCAGCTGCACCGGGCGCCGGAGGCCGCCGACGGCCGTGTCGAGCGGTGGGGTCCAGGTGGGGGTCAGCACCGAGTTGACGCCCATCTCGGCCGCCTTCGCGATCACGCGCTCCATGAGGCGCCAGTGCTCCTCGCTGAACACCTCCACGCCGTAGTAGGTGGCGACCCCGTCGCCGTGCACCCACTGGGTGTTGACGAGGTCGAGCTCGGGCAGCGCCTTCGGATGCACCTGGATCGGCACCGTGGTCGCGTACAGCTCCGCGCCGGTGAGCGCGGAGCGGACGGTCACCTCGACCGGCAGCACCCCCTCGAGGTCCGCGGGCGCCGTCACCGCGAACCACACCGCACGCCACCCGCTGAGGTGGGGGACGACGAGCCCGTCCGCGCCGAGCGGGCGCAGCAGGTCGGGGTAGAGCCCCGCCGTGTCCCGGAGCCAGCCGTCGTCGTGCGGTTCGAAGGCCACGAGCGTGCACGGCACGAGGTCGACGCTCGACACCGCGGTGACGGCGGCGGCCGCGGGCCCGACCTCGATCCGCACCGGGCCGACCGCGTCGAAGGACTGGGTCGACGGCGGGCGGAAGGCCACCTGGAACGACACCGTCTCCCCGGCGAAGGCCGTGATGGGGATGTCGCGAGTCATGGCGCGGGGCCGCTCGTCGGCGAAGACCTTCTCGAGCGAGTCGCAGAGGACGAACTCCCATCGGTCCCGGATCCGGGTCATTCCTCGGTCCTCCGTTCGGCCGCGAGCGGCTTGGCGAGCATCCAGAAGCAGCGTCCGAGGCGGGCGCCCGCGGTGCGTGAGTAGAAGGGGATCGCGGTCTCGGCGATCCACCCGATCTGCGCCGTGCGGACGCCGCGTGCCGCCATGTCGTCGAGGCAGAGGGCCGAGAGGAGCGCGCCGATGCCGTGCCCCTGCTCGTCCGGATCGGTCGCGATCGGCCCGTACAGGCACGGCCGGTGGATGCCGTGGGCGGCGAAGCCGAGCACGCGGCCGTCCCGGAGGGCGAGGAAGATCCGCGGCGGGTCGCGGTGCAGTGCGGTGCGCGTCTCCCGATCCCAGACCTCCGACCAGAGGCGCCGCGTGTGCTCCGCGACGGCCGCCTCGTCCTCGGGCCGGCCGCGCCGCACCTCGATGCCGGCCGCGGCGAGCCGGTCGAGCGCGTACCCGTGACCCGGACGCGCGCCGGTGTGGGGGATGT
>JBQCCU010000097.1:0-4974 GCA_051961935.1 Amnibacterium sp.
CGTCGTCCTCACGCCCGACCCGGCCCTCCCGGTGGACCCGCGTGCCGCGGCCGCCACCGCCGCGGCGCTCGGCGCGCTCGCGTCCGCGCTGGCGTCGGACTTCGGCGCCCTCGTGCTCACCGGGGGCGAGACCGCCAGGGCCGTGCTCGACGCGCTGGGCGTCGGCCGCCTGGACGTGGTCCGCGAGCTCGAGCCCGGCGTCGTCCTCAGCCGGGCTCCCGGGCTGCCGGTCCTGCTCGTGACCAAGGCGGGTGCCTTCGGGGACGCCGGTAGCCTCGTGAGGGTCGCGACCCTGCTGACCGCATCGAGCTGAAACGCGAGCGCCCCATGAAGCCGATCATCGCCATCACGATGGGCGACGCCGCGGGCGTCGGCCCCGAGATCATCGCCAAGGCGCTCGCGGATCCGGCGGCGACGGGCAGCGCCGCCTTCCTCGTGATCGGTGACGCCGGGCGGATGGAGCGGGCGCTCGAGCTCGTGGGGAGCCCACTCGCCCTGCACCGGATCGCCGACCCCTCGGAGGCCCGCTTCGAGGACGGCCGGATCGACGTGCTCGACATCCCCTCCGTCCCGGCCGACCTGCCGTGGGGCGAGCTCTCCGCGGCGGCGGGCGAGGGCGCCTTCCGCTTCATCCGGGCCGCGGTCGAGCTGGCGATGGCGGGCCGCATCGATGCGATCTGCACCGCCCCGCTGAACAAGGCGGCGCTGCACCTCGCCGGCCACGAGTACCCCGGTCACACCGAGCTGCTCGCGGCGCTGTCCGGCACCGACGAGGTCTGGATGATGCTCACCGCGCCCGCCATGCGGGTCATCCACGTCACGACCCACGTCGGGCTCGTCGACGCGATCGCGCTCATCGACCCCGCCCGCGTCTACCGGACGATCGTGCGGGGGCACGAGCTGCTCGTCCGGTCCGGCGTCGCCGCCCCACGCGTCGCCGTCTGCGCCGTGAACCCCCACGCCGGCGAGCACGGCCTCTTCGGCCACGGCGAGGAGGCGGAGCGGATCCAGCCCGGCATCGACCGCGCCCGGGCCGAGGGCATCGACGTGGTCGGCCCGCTGCCCGCGGACACGCTCTTCTTCCGCGCCGCCCGGGGCGACTTCGACCTCGTCGTGGCGCAGTACCACGACCAGGGCCACATCCCGATCAAGGTGCTCGGCCTGAAGAACGGCGTGAACGTGACGGTCGGCCTCCCGTTCGTCCGCACCTCCGTCGACCACGGCACGGCATTCGACATCGCCGGCAGGGGCACGGTCGACCACGAGCCGATGCTCGAGGCGATCCGGCAGGCGGTCGAGCTCGCCCCGGCGCGGAACGCCGCCCGCCAGGCGTCGTAGCGCGACCCTGCGGGCTCAGTGCCGCAGCCGCCAGAACTGCACCGTCATGTGCGCGTACTCGGCGGACTTGAAGAGGGTGCCGATCGACCCGCCGTAGAGCTGGTGGTTCGTGTGCTCGGCGTACCAGATGTCCACCGCGCCGCCCGGGCCGACGACGATCCTCGACACGACCGCCGTGTGATCCCACGACGAGCCGGCGCCGCTCCAGTCGAACTGGACGATGTCGCCGATCCGCACCGCCGCCCGGTCGCGGTACGAGACGCGGGTGGCGAGGTCGGGCCGGGACGCCAGCCAGTCGCTCATCGCGGTCGAGGACACCCAGGGCGCGCTCGCGTCGACCGTGGTGACGACCTTCTTCACGGTCGTGACGACCTTCTTCAGCACCGTCTTGACGATCCTCGTCGGCGCGGCCTTCCCGGGGCCGGGGGCCGGCTTGGGCGTCACCGCGGCGGCTGGCCTGCCGGTCGCCCCGGCCGTCGGCCTGCCGGTCGGCTCGGCGGTCGGCTTGCTCGTGGACCGAGCGGCCGGCCCGGCGGGCACGACCACGGTCACCTTCGTGGGCACGAGGACCGTCTTCTTCACCGTCTCGGTGTGGCTGACGGGCCCGTCGTTCCACCAGTCCGCCGACTGGCGCCAGCCGCGCGCCAGGAGCAGCTGGCTCGTGAAGTTCACGCAGTCGTTCTTGGGGATGTACCCGAACCGGGTCGAGGAGTGCAGGTTCCAGTGCGTGGCCGCGTACGCCATCTCGCGGTCGACTCCGGTGCGGACCACGTAGGTCCAGGTGAAGCGCGTGCCGATCCTGGCGTGGTCCGTGGCGGACACGAGCGAGATCGCCGCGGTCCCGGGCACGAACCCGTCCGCCTCGGGCACGACGAAGCGCAGCTCGGTCGGTGCGAGCAGCGTGAGCTGCTCGGCGTCGCGGTTCCCGACGACGACCCGAGCGACGTTCGCCATGGCCCGACCGCGCAGCACGACGGTGGTGCGGGCGGCGGTGCCGCCGCTCGTGCGGCTGAGCGCATCCGCGGTCGGTTCGGGCAGCGGGGTCGGGGTGGGCGTCGGCGAGATCACCGGCGTCGCGCTCGCGACCGGTGCGGGCTCGGTGACCTGCGGAACGGCCGAGGAGTGCATGGTCGGGGCGGTGCCCGGCGCGGTCAGCGCCTGGGCGCCGACGCCGATGGCGACGTTCAGCGCGATGCCGGCCACCAGGGAGGCGACCGCGACCAGCGAGGGAGCACGGCGTGCGGAGAAGGGCATGAGGGAGGAGCGCGTTTCGGGTGGCGATCGCGAGCGGCCGCGGGGGTAACGCGGCCGGGCCGACGTCGGGTCGACGACGGGCGCAGCGATCTCGGGTTTCGTGTACCTCCGACCGTACGGAGATCACCGGAGGACGGCCCTCCCCAGTCAGGGGCACGCCGGCCGGCCGATCCGAACGACGGTGATCCGGCGGGATGACGGACGGAAGGCGCTCGGATCGCCGTCGATCCGAGCGATCACCGTCGTTTCCGTGTGCCACCGAGCCCGCGCAGCAGCCCGGGCGCCTGAGCAGCGCGCTCCCCTACTGCGCGGTGTCCACCTGCTCGCCCCGGAGCTCCTCCACGAGCTCGGGCCGTGCGCGCATGTAGCGGACGCCGGACCGGGTGCCCCAGACGTAGAGGCCGACGCCGAGCACCGCCACCACCACCGAGCCCCACGGCGACGGGATGAGGCCGAGGCCGCCGTACTCGCCGATCGCCGACATGCCGTACATGACGACGAGGTACCCGAGCAGCCAGAGGCCGCCCACGATCTCGCCGCGGCCGTGGCGCTGGACGGCGTACGTGACGGCGTACCAGATCAGGCCCACCACGATGATCGGGATCGTGAGCACGAGCTCCTTCCACGGCACCCAGTAGATGACGAGGGTGCTGACGACGAAGGCGAACGGCGCGATCAGCTGCATGCCCGGCAGGCGCGCGCCGCGCTCGCTGAGGCCGGAGCCGCGGAACGCGATCACCGAGATCGAGCCGATCGAGAACGTGAACGCGATCAGGGTGCCGGTGACCCCGATGATCTGGTGCCAGCTCGGCAGCGGCAGGAGGAACAGGATGCCGACCACGAAGTTGAGCAGCAGCGCCCGCCGCGGCACGCCCGACGCCTCGTGCACCTTCGCGAGCCGGGCCGGGAAGAAGCGGTTCTTCGCGAGCCCGAACACGTTGCGCGCGTTCGACGCGGTGAAGACGATGCCCGATCCGGACGGGGACACCATCGAGTCGGCGATGAGGATCCAGTAGAGCCACGTCATCCCGAGGAGCATCGCGAGTTGCGCGAAGGGCGAGTCGAAGTTGATGCCGACCCAGCCCTTGCCGAGGAGGTGCTGCGGCACCCCGAAGATGAACGCGAGCTGCAGCAGCAGGTACAGCACGATCGCGCCGAGGATCGTCGTGATGAGCGACGCGGGGATGTTGCGGCGCGGGTTGTGCACCTCGCCGGAGAGCTCGACGATGTTCCGGAAGCCGGTGTAGGCGAACACCATGCCCGCCGTCGCGATGGTGCCGAGCGCCGCCCCGATGCCGTACGGCGCGAATCCTCCGCCGGCCGCCAGGTTGCCGGGGCCGCCGGCGCCGCCGTTCCCGGTGAAGCCGCTGATGAACAGCAGCACGATCGTGAGCGTCGGGATGAAGATCTTCACCGCCGTCACGATGTTGTTGCTCCGGGCGAAGAACTGGACCCCGAACCAGTTGATCACCACGAACACCGCCATGAGCGCGATCGCCACGAGGATGCCGGCGAAGGTCAGCTCGTCGTGCGCGAACAGCCCGGGGATGTAGGAGCTCGCGTACTGCACGACCCCGGAGGCCTCGGTCGGCGGGTTCGCGACGTAGGTCACCCACATGCTCCAGCCGACGATGCTCGCGGCGAAGCGGCCGTTCGAGTAGAGCGGGTACCGGACGAGGCCGCCGGACTCCGGATGCACCATGCCGAGCTCGGCGAAGACGAGCGCGACGGCGAGCATCACCGCGCCGCCGATGACCCAGGCGATGAGCGCCGCGGGGCCCGCGGTCTGCGCCGCGTACATGGCCGAGAACAGCCAGCCGGACCCGATCACGCTCCCGATGCCGGTCGCGACGAGCGACCAGTACCCGAGCCGCTTCTGGAGGTGGCGGTCCTCGCCGACTCCGGACGCCCGTTCGGTGACTGCAGTTTCCATGACTGCTGTGTATCGCACGCGCATGGTGGAACCCCGACCGCGGGCCGGGGAGACGCCCGGCGGGCGCCCGTGGTCCAGTGGGCCTAACGGCCCTTCCCCGTCCCGCGGCCGGTCGTTTCGGTGTGGCCATGTCCCTGCTCACCGCCTCGGGGCGCTGGCCGACGATCCACAAGGACGTGAACGCCCTGCGTGTGCCGCCCAACCTCGTCGACTACGCGGCGACCTGCGCCTCGTTCACCTGGGATGCGGCACGGGCGACCCTCGACGGCCTCCCCGGGGGCGGTCTCAACATCGCGCACGAGGCCGTCGACCGGCACGCCGTCGGAGCGGCCGGTGAGAAGGACGCGCTGCGCTTCGTGCGCGCGGACGGCTCGGTGGAGCGCACGACGTACGCGCAGCTCCGCGAGGCGACGGACCGGTTCGCCGGCGTGCTCCGCGGCCTCGGCGTC
>JBQCCU010000098.1:0-2276 GCA_051961935.1 Amnibacterium sp.
GTCCAGGCCGCCGGCGTCGCGGATCACCGCGTTCAGCGCGAGCCACCAGGCCTCGGGATCGACCTCCGTGCCGTCCGGATGGGACGCCCGACCGGAGCGCACGAGCGCCCCGGTCGCGGCGTCGACGACGACCACCTTGCAGCTCTGGGTCGACGAGTCGACCCCCGCGACGAGCGTCATCGGATCGAGGATCAGCGCGCGCCGAGGAGGTGCTCGGTCGCGAGCTGCTGCAGCTGCACGAAGCCGAAGCCGTTGCCGTTGAAGTAGGCGTCGGTGTCGAAGTCCTCGAACGCGGAGCGGTCCGCGAGCAGGTCGTCGACGGACTCGCCCTCGCCGAGGGTCGGCTGCGCGAGCTCGGGCAGCTTCACGCGGGAGAGCGCCTCCTGCACCTCGGGGTCGGCGCGGAACGCCTGCGCGCGCTCCTTGAGGAGCAGGTAGTTGCGCATGTTCGCGGCGACCGACTCCCAGACGCCGGTCTCGTCCTCGGTGCGGCTCGGCTTGTAGTCGAAGTGGCGCGGGCCGTCGTAGGCGGGCTGGCCGTTCGGGCCGCCGTTCTCGAGCAGGTCGACGAGGCCGAACGCGTCGTAGAGGTCGCCGTGCGCGAACACGAGGTCCTGGTCGTACTTGATGCCGATCTGGCCGTTCAGGTCGAAGTGGAAGACCTTGCCCTCGTAGAGCGCCTGCGCGATGCCGGACGTGAAGGACAGCCCCGCCATCTGCTCGTGGCCGACCTCGGGGTTCACACCGAAGAGCTCGGGCTTCTCGAGGGTCTCGATGAACGCGATCGCGTGGCCGAGGGTCGGCAGCAGGATGTCGCCGCGGGGCTCGTTCGGCTTCGGCTCGACGGCGAAGCGGATGTCGTAGCCCTTGTCGGTCACGTAGTCGGCGAGCAGGTTGAAGGCCTCGCGGTAGCGCTCGAGCTGGAGCCGCACGTCCTTCGAGAAGGTGTACTCGGCGCCCTCGCGGCCGCCCCACATGACGAAGGTCTTCGCGCCGAGCTCGGCGGCGAGGTCGACGTTGCGGAGCACCTTGCGCAGCGCGAAGCGGCGCACGGCGCGGTCGTTGGAGGTGAAGCCGCCGTCCTTGAACACGGGCGGGCTGAAGAGGTTCGTGGTGACCATCGGGATGACCAGGCCGGTGTCGGCCAGGGCCTGCTTCAGGCGGTCGATCTGCGTCTGGCGCTCGCTGTCGCTCGAGCCGAAGGCGAAGAGGTCGTCGTCGTGGAAGGTGAGGCCGTAGGCGCCGAGCTCGGAGAGCTTCTCGACGACGTGCACGACGTCGAGCGGGGCGCGGGTGGGGCCGCCGAAGGGATCGGTGCCGTTGTATCCGACCGTCCAGAGGCCGAAGGAGAACTTGTCGTCGCGGGTGGGCTGCGCTGCCATCGTTCCGTTCCTGTCGCAGATTGTTGTGTCGTACAACATAAGCGGCGGTCCCGCGGTCCGCAACGGGCGCGCCGCGCTCCCTACACTGACACGCGTGAGCCTCGCATCGGATGTGTTCGGCGAGCAGGGCGGCCGCAACGACCTGGTCCGGCGGCACAACCTCGCCCTCGTGCTCCGCCGCGTGCACGTCGCCCCGGCCACCCGCTCCGAGCTCACGCGGGTCAGCGGCCTGAACCGCTCCACCATCGGCGCGCTCGTCGCCGAGCTCGCCGACCGCGGCCTCGTGGTCGAGGACGAGCCGGCCGGCGCGGGCCAGGTCGGCAGACCGAGCCCCATCGTCCGCCCCTCCGACGTGCCGGTGGCGATCGCGGTGAATCCGGAGCTCGACGCCGTCACGGTCGCCGTCGTTCGCCTCGGCGGGCGGGTGCTGGCGAAGGAGCGGATCCCCCTCGACGCCCCGCCGACGCCGGAGGACGCGGTGCGGCTCGCCGCGGACGCCGCCCGGCGGCTGCTGCGGGGCGCGGGCGAGGTCCGGCTCCTCGGTGCCGGCGTCGCCGTGCCGGGCGTCGTGCGCCGCGGCGACGGGCTCGTGCGCCTCGCCCCCCCCCTCGGCTGGCGCGACGTGCCGATCGCGGCGATGCTCGGCGAGGCGCTCGGCGTGCAGGCCGGTGCCGCGAACGACGCGGGCCTCGGCGCCCAGGCGGATTGGGTGTTCGGCGCCGGCCGCGGCGTCGACGACATCGTCTACCTCCACGCCGGCGCGAGCGGCATCGGCGCCGGCATCATCAGCGGTGGCCGCCCGCTGCTCGGCGCGACCGGCCACGCCGGCGAGCTCGGCCACACCGCCATCCGGCGCCACGGCCCGCGCGACACGATCGGCCTCCGCGGCACGCT
>JBQCCU010000099.1:0-2223 GCA_051961935.1 Amnibacterium sp.
CGAGGCGATGAGCTTGCTCGCCCGGGCGAACAGCAGGTCACCGGTCAGGATCGCGACCGAGTTGCCCCAGACGGTCTGCGCGCTCGGCACCCCGCGCCGCTGCTCGGCCTCGTCCATGACGTCGTCGTGGTACAGCGAGGCGAGGTGCGTGATCTCGACCGCCTCGGCCGCGAGGAGCACCTGGGGGGTGATGCCGTCGCCGAGCTGCGCGGTCAGCAGGGTCAGAAGCGGGCGGACCCGCTTGCCGCCTGCGGCGAGCAGGTAGCGGGAGGTGACGTCCGCGAACGCGTCGTCGAAGGTGACGCGCTGCAGCAGCCCCGCCTCGACCTGCTCGAGCCCCTCCTCGATGCGGGCGGCGAGCGCGCGCTCCCCCGCCGAGACGAAGAGCCGCTCCGTGAGGCCGATCTGCGCGGAGAGGGACTTGCTCCGCCTGGCCACGGGGGTGCGGGCCGTCACTCGCTCGCCCAGACGCCGGCGGCGGGCTTCACGCCCCGGTGCAGGGCCACGATGCCGCCGGTGAGGTTGCGGTAGCGCACCTGCTTGAACCCGGCCTCGCGCATCCATGCGGCGAGCGTGGTCTGGTCGGCCCACGCCTTGATGGAGTCGCCGAGGTAGTCGTAGGCGGGCGCGTTCGAGCTCGCCATCTTCGAGATGGTGGGCATCGCCCGCTCGAGGTAGGCGAAGTACGCCGCCCGGAGGGGGGCGAGCGGCGGCTTCGAGAACTCGCAGATCACGATGCGGGCCCCCGGCTTCGCCACCCGGTACATCTCCGCCAGCGCGCGGTGCGGGTCGGCGACGTTGCGCAGGCCGAACGAGATGGTCACGGCGTCGAACTCGTCGTCGCCGAACGGCAGCGCGAGGGCGTCGGCGAACACGAACTCCACCCGGGAGTCGTCCTGGTGCCGAGCCCGGCCGACCGCCAGCATGCCCTTCGAGAAGTCGGCGGCGACGACCCGGGCGCCGGAGCGGGCGAGCGCCTCGCTCGAGGTGCCCGTGCCGGCGGCGAGGTCGAGGATCCGCTCCCCCGGCCGCGGCGCGACGGCGCGCACCGTGGCGATCCGCCACAGCGCGGCGTTGCCGCCCGACAGCACGGCGTTGGTCAGGTCGTACCGGCGGGAGACCCGGTCGAACATCGCCGCCACGTCGGCTGGCTTCTTGGTGAGGTCGGCCGAGGACACGCTGCGAGTCTACTTCGAGGGGGCGCGCGTACTCTGTGCGGGTGAAGGATCGGGCCGCGGACGGATTCTCCGTCGCGACCAGGGCGATCGCCGATGTCGGCGAGGCCGATCAGGCGGCCGACAGGGAGCTCGGCGCCCCCGTCGCCGTGTGGGCGCGCGGCGAGGACCGGATGGTCGCCTACGGCGTCGCCGGCCGCATCACGACCTCGGGGCCGAGCCGGATCCCCGACGCCGCGGACGCCTGGCGAGCGGTCGTCGGCGCGAGCCGCGTCGCGAATCCCATCGCCCTGCCGGGCACCGGCCTCGTCGCCTTCGGGGCGTTCGCCTTCGCGGACGGATCCGCGGTGCCGAGCGGCCTGCTCGTCCCCCGCCGCGTCGTCGGGCGTCGCAACGGGGTGGCGTTCCAGTCGGACGTCGAAGGAGGCTCGGACGCCCCGGTCCCGCCCGAGATCGACTCGGCGCCGGACGACCGGTTCCCGGCCGCCGCATACGAGGCCGCGGTCTCCGCCGCGGTGCAGCGCATCCGCGCCGGCGGGCTGGAGAAGGTGGTGCTCGCCCGGGACCTCGCGCTCGACGTGCCGACCGGCTTCGACCTGCAGGAAGCCCTGCGGGTGCTCCGCCGCCGCTACCGCGACGCCTGGACCTTCGCGGTCGACGGCTTCTTCGGCGCGAGCCCGGAGACCCTCGCCACGGTGCACGGCAGCGCTGTCACCGCGCGGGTGCTCGCGGGCACCGCGCCGCGCGACGAGGACCCGGTGCTCGACGCCGCCGCCCGAGACGGGCTCCTCGGGTCGGCGAAGAACCGGTTCGAGCACGCCCTCGCCGTCGACAGCCTGCTGCTCACCCTCGGCGGCCGGGTCACCGACCTGGTGCTCGGCCGCCCGTTCGCGCTCGGCCTGCCGAACGTGTGGCACCTGGCGACCGACGCCACCGCCCGGCTCGCCCCGGGCGGCACGGCGCTCGACCTCGTCGCCGCCCTCCATCCGACCGCTGCGGTCGCGGGGGCTCCCCGGGAGGCGGCCCTCGCGCTGATCGGCGAGCTCGA
>JBQCCU010000100.1:0-2832 GCA_051961935.1 Amnibacterium sp.
GGCCCCGGTGGTCTGTCCCGTGAGCGCGCGGGCGTCGAGGTCCGCGACGTGCACCCGAGCCACTACGGCCGCATGTGCCCGATCGAGACCCCGGAAGGCCCGAACATCGGCCTGATCGGCTCGCTCGCCTCGTTCGCGCGGATCAACTCCTTCGGGTTCATCGAGACGCCGTACCGCCGGGTCGAGAACGGGGTCGTCACCGACGACATCCACTACCTCACGGCCAGCGAGGAGGACGAGTACCTCGTCGCCCAGGCGAACGCGCCGCTGAACGCGGACATGTCCTTCGCCGAGGACCTCGTGCTCGTCCGCCCCAAGGGCGGCGAGGTCGAGCTGGTCGCGAAGGGCCGGGTCGACTACATGGACGTCTCGCCGCGCCAGATGGTGTCGGTCGCGACCTCCCTCATCCCGTTCCTCGAGCACGACGACGCGAACCGCGCGCTCATGGGCGCGAACATGCAGCGCCAGGCCGTGCCGCTGCTGCGCTCCGAGAGCCCGGTCGTCGGGACCGGTATGGAGGGCTACGCGGCGATCGACGCCGGTGACGTCGTCACCGCGAACGGCGCCGGGATCGTCGCCGAGGTCGCTGCGGACTACGTCACCGTGCAGCTCGACGAGGGCGGGACGGAGACCTACTACCTCCGCAAGTTCGACCGCTCGAACCAGGGCACGTCGTACAACCACCGCGTGGTGGTCGACGCCGGCCAGCGCGTCGAGGTGGGCCAGGTGCTCGCCGACGGACCCGCGACGGAGAACGGCGAGCTCGCGCTCGGCAAGAACCTCCTCGTGGCGTTCATGCCGTGGGAGGGCCACAACTACGAGGACGCGATCATCCTCAGCCAGAACCTGGTGAAGGACGACACCCTCTCCTCGATCCACATCGAGGAGTACGAGGTCGACGCCCGCGACACCAAGCTCGGCAAGGAGGAGATCACCCGCGACCTCCCGAACGTGGCGCCGGACCTGCTCGCCGACCTCGACGAGCGCGGCATCATCCGGATCGGCGCCGAGGTCAGCCCCGGCGACATCCTGGTCGGCAAGGTCACGCCGAAGGGCGAGACCGAGCTCTCCGCCGAGGAGCGCCTGCTCCGCGCGATCTTCAACGAGAAGAGCCGCGAGGTCCGCGACACCTCCCTCAAGGTGCCCCACGGCGAGCAGGGCACGGTCATCGCGGTCAAGGAGTTCTCTGCGGAGAACGACGACGAGCTCGGTTCCGGTGTGAACCAGCGCGTGATCGTGTACATCGCCCAGAAGCGCAAGATCACCGAGGGCGACAAGCTCGCCGGCCGTCACGGCAACAAGGGCGTGATCTCGAAGATCCTGCCGGTCGAGGACATGCCGTTCCTCGCGGACGGCACCCCGGTCGACGTGGTGCTGAACCCGCTCGGCGTGCCCGGCCGGATGAACTTCGGCCAGGTGCTCGAGATCCACCTCGGGTGGATCGCGAAGCAGGGCTGGCAGGTCGACGGCACCCCCGAGTGGGCCCGTCGTCTGCCGGAGGCCGCGTTCTCCGCGCCGGCGAACTCCAAGCTCGCGACCCCCGTCTTCGACGGTGCCGCGGAGGAGGAGATCGCGGGTCTGCTCGACTCGACCACGCTGAACCGCGACGGCGAGCGCCTGATCGACTCGACGGGCAAGACCCGCCTGTTCGACGGCCGCTCGGGTGAGCCGTTCCCGGACCCGGTGAGCGTCGGCTACATGTACATCCTGAAGCTGCACCACCTGGTGGACGACAAGATCCACGCCCGGTCGACCGGCCCCTACTCGATGATCACGCAGCAGCCGCTGGGTGGGAAGGCGCAGTTCGGCGGTCAGCGCTTCGGCGAGATGGAGGTGTGGGCCCTCGAGGCCTACGGCGCGGCGTACGCGCTGCAGGAGCTCCTGACGATCAAGTCCGACGACATCCTCGGCCGCGTGAAGGTCTACGAGGCGATCGTCAAGGGCGAGAACATCCAGGAGCCCGGCATCCCCGAGTCGTTCAAGGTGCTCATCAAGGAGATGCAGTCCCTCTGCCTGAACGTCGAGGTCCTCGCCGCGGACGGCACCGCCGTCTCGCTCCGGGACACCGACGAGGAGGTCTTCCGCGCGGCGGAGGAGCTCGGCATCAACATCTCCACGCGGTTCGAGTCGTCCTCCATCGACGACATCTGATCCATCCCTTCACCGGTATACGTAACGAAACTCAGTAGTAGAGAAGAGATTCAGTGCTGGACGTCACCACGTTCGATGAGCTCCGCATCGGCCTCGCCACCGGCGACGACATCCGTCGTTGGTCGTACGGCGAGGTCAAGAAGCCGGAGACCATCAACTACCGCACGCTGAAGCCGGAGAAGGACGGCCTGTTCGGGGAGCAGATCTTCGGTCCCTCCCGCGACTGGGAGTGCTCCTGCGGCAAGTACAAGCGCGTGCGCTTCAAGGGCATCGTCTGCGAGCGGTGCGGCGTGGAGGTCACCAAGTCCTCCGTGCGCCGCGAGCGGATGGGCCACATCGAGCTCGCCGCCCCGGTCACCCACATCTGGTACTTCAAGGGCGTGCCGAGCCGGCTCGGCTACCTGCTCGACATGGCGCCGAAGGACCTCGAGAAGGTCATCTACTTCGCGGCGTACATGATCATCGAGGTGGACGAGGAGGGTCGCCACGCCGACCTCCCCGGCCTCGAGAACGAGCTGCGCCTGGAGATCAAGACGCTGTCCGACCAGCGCGACGCGCGGATCAACGAGCGCCTGCACCGGCTGGAGCAGGACCTCGCCGCGCTCGAGGAGGAGGGCGCGAAGAGCGACCAGAAGCGCCGCACCAAGGACGTCGGCGAGAAGGAGATGGCGCAGATCCGCC
>JBQCCU010000101.1:0-2155 GCA_051961935.1 Amnibacterium sp.
GTTCACCGCGACGCGCATCGCGGAGTCCTTCCGCGACCAGGGCGCGCACGCGCTGCTGATGATGGACTCCCTCACCCGCGTCGCGATGGCCCAGCGGGAGATCGGGCTGTCCGCGGGGGAGCCGCCGGCCACGCGCGGCTACCCGCCGAGCGTGTTCGGGCTCCTGGCCCGCCTCCTGGAGCGGGCCGGCACCGGCGCCACCGGGTCCATCACCGGGGTGTACACCGTGCTCGTCGACGGCGACGACCACAACGAGCCGATCACCGACACCGTCCGCTCGATCCTCGACGGCCACGTGGTGCTCGACCGGAAGCTCGCGACCGCGGGCCACTTCCCCGCCATCGACGTGCTGGGCAGCATCTCCCGCCTCGCCTCCCGGGTCACGACCGCCGAGCAGCGGGCCGCCGCCACCACCCTGCGCAGCGTCCTCGCCGCGCGGCGCGAGGTGCAGGACCTCATCGACGTCGGCGCCTACGTCGCCGGCACGAACCGGCGCGTCGACGCGGCGATCGCGAACGCGGACGCCATCCGCGCGTTCCTCACCCAGCGGATGGACGACGTGACGCCGGCGGCCGAGGCGTGGCAGCGGCTCCTGGCGCTCGTGGCGCCGATGGGAGGGGTCTGAGGATGGCCGTGTTCAGCCTGGCGGGCCTGCTCCGCCTCCGCCGGCTCCGCGAGGACCAGGCGGCCGCCGAGGTCGGGCGCGCCCGGTCGCGCGCCTCCGAGATCGCGTCGCAGCGGCACCAGCTGATCGACACCCTGTCCGACCCCGAGCACGAGGCGCGGGACGTGCGGGGGATCGCCGCGAGCTCCGCGGCGCGCGCCTCCACCTCCACCATGCTCGCCGACCTCGAGGCCCTGCACGTGGCGCAGGCCGAGGTCGTCGCCGAGGCCGAGGCGCGCCACCGCGCCGCTCGCCGGGACACCCTGTCCTTCGAGAAGCTCGAGGAGCGCCACGAGGCCGCCGCCCGGAGCGACGAGCTGAGGGCCGAGCAGGCCGCGCTCGACGAGCTGGCCGGGCGTGCCCGCGCCGCGTTCCTCGACCGCACCACGGATGGGGGGAGCGGCTCGTGACCTTCACCGACGTGGTCTCCGCCATCCAGCGGATCCAGTCGCAGCTCGCGGCGCTCTCGCCGGCCCCGCCCGCATCCGCCGACTCCGGTGCCGCGTTCGCGGACGCGCTCGCCGGGGCGGGCGCCACCCCGGCCGCGACGACCCCGTCCGCGACGGCGTCGACCGACGGGACGCTGCTCGACACGAACGGGGTCACCGGCGACGACGTCGTGCGCGACGCCGAGAAGTACCTCGGCGTGCCGTACGTGCTCGGCGGGGAGTCGACCTCGGGGATGGACTGCTCCGGCCTGGTCCAGAGAACGTTCGCCGACCTCGGCGTCTCGGTGCCGCGGCTCGTGCACGAGCAGCAGACCGTCGGGCAGCCGGTCGGCTCCCTGGCGGCTGCGAAGCCCGGGGACCTCGTCGTGCTGAACGGCGGCGACCACATCGCGATCTATGCCGGGAACGGCATGGTCGTGCACGCGCCCTACGAGGGCCGCACCGTCTCGCTCCAGAAGGCCTGGTTCACCGACAAGGACATCGTGACGATCCGACGCATCGTGCCGGCCACCGGCGACGCGACCTCCACGAGCGGGACCGCCGTGCTCGAGGCGATGTACGGCGGCGGGGCGGCCGGCGACGCATCGCTGTCCGGCCTCGTGTCGAGCCTCGGCGCGTCCGGCAGCTCGAGCACCGCGCAGCAGCTGCTCGCCGCTCGCGCCGCACTCGCAGGGGTGGCCGGATGAGCGCCACCACCGTCTCGCCCCTGCTCGCGGCCCCCGCCCCGCGCGCCGACGCCGCGCCCGCGTCGACCGGCGCCGGCGGTGCCACCGCGTTCCAGGGGGAGCTCGACGCCCAGGCCGGTCGGCTCGGCCGGCCGGCGCGCCCCGACCCGCGCGACGCCCGCGACGCGCACCCGCGGTCACCGGGATCTTCGGTGGGCTCCGCCGCCCCGGCGGACGCCGACCGCGCCGCGGACGATCCGGTGCCCGGCTCCGGACCGGCGACCCGCGGGGCCGACTAGGCCCAGGACCGGGTCGCGGCCGCCGACCCTGACCAGACGGTCTTTCAGGCCGCAATCGCGGCCGCCGTGCCCCTCCCC
>JBQCCU010000102.1:0-2585 GCA_051961935.1 Amnibacterium sp.
AGCCGCAGCTGGCCGTGGCCGAAGACGGGCGCGCTCACGCCATCGCCGCGTGGACCACGGAGATGTTGCCGCTGACCGAGTTCACCCGGAAGGGCACGCGGATGCCGTCGTCGGGGCCGCCGACGCCCGTCCAGCGCCCGCGCACGTGACCCTCGGTCCGGTCGTCGAGCTGCAGGCGCCCGCTCGCGGTCGTGATGGCGTACTCGATCCGGATGTCCGCGTCGAGCCGGGCGGTCACGCCCCCGCTGACGGTGTTCACGACGATCGCCCGCGGTGCGCCGGCGACCTCGAGGAACACCGAGCCGGAGACGCCGTCGGCGGAGAAGTCGGTGATCCGGCCGGAGACCGTCACGCCGCCGCTCACGGTGCGCGCGGAGACGGCCCCGCGGTGCTCGCGGACCGCCATGTCGCCGCTCACCCCCGACAGCTGCAGGTCGCCCTCGACCGAGTCGACGACGACGTCGCCGCTCACCGTGCTGACGCTCGCGTCCCCGTGCACGCCGCTGACGAGCGCGCTCGCCGAGACGACTCCGAGCTTGACGGCCACGGCCCGCGGGACGAGCAGGCTGACATCCGCCCGCGCCGAGCCGGTGAAGCTGCGCATGGACGCGAGCCAGTCGTCCCAGCGGATCTGCGGATGGTCGACCACGAGGCTCCCGTCCTGCACCGCGATCCGCAGCGACCGCCCCGAGACGCTGTGCACCTCGACGCGCGCCGTCGGCTCGTCGTGCGCCACGACGTCCACCTGCCCGCCGATGAGGCCGATCTTCACCCTGGTGATGCCCTCCAGGTCGATGACCCTCGGGCCGTCGACCAGCCACTCCTCGTTCGCCATGCCGTCCTCCTCAAGACGCGATATATCTCGACGCGATATAGCGCGAGTGTAGTCCTCGGCGGCCGGAACGCAAGAGCCGAACGGCGGGGGCCCGGGGGCTGGAGGGGCACGCTCCGGCGCGGTCCGGATCCCCCGCCGCCGCGCGTCGGCCACGAAGGGTTCACCCACCGGTGCTACGCAGTGCCGGTGCTGCTGACCGACGCCCGTCCCGCCGCCCCGTCGGCCGCGTCGCCGGCCGCCGGCCGAGCCCGATGGCACCGCGCCGCGCTGCTCGATCCGCTGCTGCTCGGGACGGCCGCCGCCCTCGTCGCCGCCTGGCACGTCGGCGTCCCGGCGATCTGGCGGGACGAGGCCGCGTCGATCACGGCCGCCGAACGCTCCTGGCCCGCCCTCGCCGCCACGGTCGCGCACGTCGACGTCGTGCACGCGGCCTACTACGGGCTCCTGCACCTCTGGTTCGCGGTGCTCGGCTACTCCCCGGTCACGCTGCGGCTGCCGTCCGTGCTCGCCGTCGGCGGCGCCGCCGCCGTGGTCACGGTGCTCGGACGGCGGCTCGCGTCGCGGCGAGCAGGACTCGCAGCGGGCGCGGCCTCGGCGGTGCTGCCGTCGCTCGTCTGGGCCGGCGGGGAGGGCCGCTCCTACGCCCTCAGCGCGCTGCTCGCCGCCCTCGCGACGCTCGCGCTCGTGCACGCGCTCACCCCGCACCGGCGGCGCGGGATCAGCGTGCTCTGCTGGCTCGCGCACGCCGCGCTCCTCGCCCTCACCGCGACGGTGTTCCTCGACGGCCTGCTGCTCGCCGCGGCCCACGCGGTCACGGCCGCGCTGCTGCTCCGCCGGTGGGGCCGGCTCGCCGGGGTCGCGTCGGGCGCCCTCGCGGCGCTCGCCGTCGCCCCCCTGCTGCGGCTCGCCGCCCTGCAGACGGCGCAGGTCGACTGGATCTCCGCCGACGCACCCGCCTCGCCCTGGCGGCAGGTGGCGGTCGAGCAGTGGTTCCGCTCGAACGCCGTCGCGGCGACCGTGCTCGCGATCCTCGTCGTCGGCGTCCTGACCGCGGTCCTCCGCCGCCGGCTGCCGCGCCGGGCGGTCGTGGTCGCGGTGCCGTGGGCGGTGCTCCCGCCGGCCGCGCTGCTCGCCGCGGGGCTGATGCACGCCCCGCTCTACTGGCCCCGGTACGTCACGTTCACCGCGCCGGCGGTCGCCCTCCTGATCGGAATCGCGGCGGCCGCGCTCCCGCGCCTCGGCACCGCCGCCGCGGTGGCGCTCCTCGCCGTCGTCGCGGTTCCGCAGATCGCGGCCGACCGGCAGCCCGGGGCGAAGGCGCACAGCGAGCTCGCGCTCGCCGCACGGCTCGTGGAGGCGGAGCGCACGCCGTCCGACGGGCCGTCCGGCATCGTGTTCGGCCAGTACCACGCGATCCCCGGGATGACGACCCGGATCGATGCGATCGCCTACCCCCAGGCGTTCCGCGGACTCGCCGACGTCCGGGCGCTCACGCCGCTGACCGACAGCGCGGCGCTCTTCGGCGCGGACCGCTCACCCGCGGCCGCCGTCCCGCGGATGCATCGGCTCACCACGGTCTGGTTCCTGCTGGATCCGCAGGCGGAGCCGACCACGCCCGTGCCCGTCGCCGCGATGCGCGCGATCGGGCTCCGCGAGACGGGCCGGTTCGAGACGGCCGGATCGGTGCTGCTCCGCTTCGGGCGCTGAGCCTCAGGAGCGCTCGAGCCGCTCGGCGGCCTCGAGCCACGCG
>JBQCCU010000103.1:0-4256 GCA_051961935.1 Amnibacterium sp.
ATCACCGCGCACCGCGACGGCGTCGTGGCGTCGCTCTCGGCGAAGGCCGGCACCACCGTCTCGGCGGGCACCGTGCTGCTCGAGATCCTCGACGACGTGGCGGTCCCGGCCCCGGCCTGATCCGCCTGCACGAACGACGGAGTTCTCGCCCGGAACGGCGCCCGGAACGGCGCCCGGATCGGCCTCCGACCGGCTCCGCGGGCCGACTTCTCCGTCGTTCGTGCCGTGCGGCTCCGGCGATCTACGCGACGATGTGCATCGCCCGCGCCGCGTCGGTGATGGCACCGGACAGCGACGGGTAGACGCTGAACGCGCGCGCGAGCTGGTCCACCGTGAGCCGGTGCTCCACCGCGAGCGCGATCGGCAGGATCAGCTCGCTCGCCCGAGGCGCCGCGATGACGCCGCCGATGACGGTGCCGGAGCCGGTGCGGGCGAACAGCTTCACGAAGCCGTCCTTCAGGCCCTGCATCTTCGCGCGGGGGTTCTGGCTGAGCGGCAGCTTGTAGATCTCGCCCTGCGCGATGCCGTCCTCGATCTGCCGCTGCGTCCAGCCGACCGTCGCGATCTCGGGCTGCGTGAACACGTTCGAGGTCACGTTGCGCAGCTCGAGCGGCGTCACCGCGTCGCCGAGCGCGTGGAAGACCGCCGTGCGGCCCTGCATCGAGGCGACGGAGGCGAGCGGCAGGGCGGTCGTGCAGTCCCCCGCCGCGTAGACGGCGGGCATCGACGTGCTCGCCACCCGGTTGACGCGGATGTGGCCGGACGGCGCGAGCTGCACGCCCGCCTCCTCGAGGCCGATCCCGGACGTGTTCGGCACCGACCCGACGGCCATGAGGCAGTGGCTGCCGTGGATCTCGCGGCCGTCGGAGAGCACCGCGACGACCCCGTCGCCCTCGCGGCGCACGGACGTCGCCCGGCTGCGGGAGAGCAGGTGCATCCCGCCCCGGGTGAAGACGTCCTCGAGCACCGCGGCCGCGTCGGCGTCCTCGCCGGGCAGCACCCGGTCGCGGCTGGACACGAGCGTCACCTCGCTGCCGAGCTGCATGTAGGCGGAGGCGAACTCGGCGCCGGTGACGCCGGAGCCGACCACGATGAGGTGCTCCGGCACCTCCTCGAGCTCGTAGAGCTGCGTCCAGGTGAGGATGCGCTCCCCGTCGGGCATCGCCGACGGCAGCTTGCGGGGGCTCGACCCGGTGGCGATCACCACGGTGTCCGCCTCGATCTCGTCGAAGTCGTGCGCGGTGGGTCCCTTGCCCGTCGAGACGATCACCCGGCCGGGCGCGTCGAGGCGCCCGTCGCCGGTGACGATCCGCACGCCTGCCTGCTCGAGGTTCGCCCGCATGTCCTCGGACTGCTGCCGGGCGAGGGCCCGGACGCGCCGGTTGATGGCGCCGAGGTTCACCGCGACGTCGGGCCGGGTCGCGCGGCCCGCGGCGTTCGGCACGGAGAACTGCACGCCGAGGTCCGCGGCGCCGGAGATGCTGTCGGTGGCCTCCGCGGTCGCGATCAGCGTCTTGGAGGGCACGACGTCGGTGAGCACGGCGGCGCCGCCGACGCCGACCCGCTCGACGAGGACGACCTCCGCCCCGAGCTGGGCGCCGGCGAGCGCGGCCTCGTATCCGCCGGGGCCGCCGCCCACCACCGCGATGCGCTGCTTGCGGTCGAACTCGTAGGCCATGCCGCCATTCTGTCGGCTCGGAGCGCCTTCCCCCGGCGCTCGTAGCATTGCGGCATGCCCGACCCCTCCCTCGACGACCCCGAGACCCCGCCGACCGCCGTCGCCGAGCTGGCCGCCGCGGCCCTCGCCGAGCGCACCGGCGTCGAACGGCACGACATCGCCCTCACCCTCGGCAGCGGATGGGGGCGCGCGGCCGAGCGTCTGGGCCGCACCGTCGCGCAGGTCCCCGCCGAGGAGATCCCCGGCTTCACCCGGTCGGGGGTGCCCGGCCACTCCGGCACGCTCACCTCGATCGAGCTGGAGCACGGGCTCCACGCCCTCGTCATCGGGGCGCGCACGCACTTCTACGAGGGCCGGGGCGTGCGCCGCGTCGTGCACAGCGTCCGCACCGCGGCGGTCGCGGGGGCGCGCGTGATGGTGCTCACGAACGGTGCCGGCGGCATCCGCCCCGAGTGGACCGCCGGCACCCCGGTGCTGATCAGCGACCACATCAACCTCACGGCGGCGTCGCCGCTCGAGGGCGCGACCTTCGTCGACCTCACCGACCTCTACTCCCGCCGCCTGCGCGACCTCGCGCGCACGGTGGACCCGCAGCTCGACGAGGGCGTGTACGTGCAGTTCCGCGGACCGCACTACGAGACGCCCGCCGAGGTGGCGATGGCCCGCACGATGGGCGGCTCGATCGTCGGCATGTCGACGGCGCTCGAGGCGATCGCGGCGCGGGAGGCGGGGATGGAGGTGCTCGGGATGTCGCTCATCACGAACCTCGCCGCCGGCGTGCAGTCGACGCCGCTCAGCCACGCCGAGGTGCTCGCCGCCGGCAAGGAGGCCGAACCGCGCCTCGCCGACCTGCTCGCCCGCATCGTCGCGACGGTCGCCGACGAGCTGGCCGCCGCGTGAGCGGGGACCTGCGTGCGGCCGCGCGCGAGTGGCTGGCGCTCGACCCGGATCCGGACACCCGCGCGGAGCTCGAGGGGATCCTCGAGGCCGGCGACGACGTGGCGCTGGCCGACCGCTTCGGCGCGCGGCTCGAGTTCGGCACGGCGGGGCTCAGGGGCGCGCTGGGGACCGGCCCCAACCGGATGAACCGCGTCGTGGTGATGCGCACGTCGGCGGGCCTCGCCCGCTTCCTGCGCACGCGCACCGACCGGCCGTCCGTCGTCGTCGGCCACGACGCCCGCCACAAGTCGGACGTGTTCGCCAGGGACGCGGCCGAGGTGCTCGCCGGGGCGGGGATCACGGTGACGCTGCTGCCCCGCGCGCTGCCGACCCCGCTCACCGCCTTCGCGGTGCGCGACCTCGGCGCGAGCGCCGGCGTGATGATCACCGCCTCGCACAACCCCGCGCCCGACAACGGCTACAAGCTCTACCTCGGCGACGCGGACGCCGGCTCGCAGCTCGTGAGCCCCGACGACGCCCGCGTGCTCGCGGAGATCGACGCGGTCACCACGGAGGGCGGCCTGCCGCCGCGCTCGGCGCGGATCACCGTCGCCGGCGACGACGTGCTCGACCGCTACGTGGCCGCCACGGCCCGGCTCGCCCCCGGCGCCGCCGGCACCCTGCCCTGGGTGTACACGCCGATGCACGGCGTCGGCCTCGACGTGGTGCAGCGGGTGGTCGCGGCCGCCGGCCTGCCGGCGCCGATCGTGGTGCGCTCGCAGGCCGATCCGGATCCGGACTTCCCGACCGCGCCGTTCCCGAACCCCGAGGAGCCGGGCACGCTCGACGCGGCCTTCGCGGCGGCACGGGAGTCGGGCGCGGCACTCGTGCTCGCGAACGACCCCGACGCGGACCGCCTCGCGGTCGCGATCCCCGACCGCGGCGGCTGGCGCCGGCTCAGCGGGAACGAGACGGGCCTGCTGCTCGGCTGGACCCTCGCGGAGCGCACCGAGTCGTTCGGGCGCACGCTCGCCACCTCGATCGTCTCGACGCCGGGTCTCGGCCGCATCGCCGAACGGTTCGGCTTCCGGTTCGTGCAGACGCTCACCGGCTTCAAGTGGATCTCCCGCGCCCCGGCGCTGCTGTTCGGGTTCGAGGAGGCGCTCGGCTACCTCGTCGACCCCGACACCGTGCGGGACAAGGACGGGATCTCCGCCCTCGTCGTGGTGCTCCGCGAAGCCGTCCGGCTCGCCGCGCACGGCCGCACGATCGCCGACCGGCTCGCCGCGATCGAGGCGGCGATCGGCCGCTTCGACTCCGACCAGGTGTCGCTGCGCGTCACGGACCTCGCCGAGATCGGGCGGCTCATGGCGCGGCTCCGCGCCGAGCCGCCCGCGGCGGTCGGGGGCCTGCGGGTGGAGTCCGTCGACGACCTGCTGCGCGGCGCGGACGGCCTGCCCGCATCCGACGTGCTGCGGTTCACGCTCGCGGGCGGTGCGCGCCTCGTCGTGCGGCCGAGCGGCACGGAGCCGAAGCTGAAGGCCTACCTCGACGCCTGGTCGGACGCCCCGACGCCGGATGAGCGCCGGGCGGCGACCGACGCGGCCCTGGCATCCCTCCGCGAGGGCGTCCGCACCCTCCTCGCCCCCTGACGATCAGGGGGTTGCCACTCGTGGCGACCTGAAGGCCCGAAGCAGTC
>JBQCCU010000104.1:0-3086 GCA_051961935.1 Amnibacterium sp.
TCCGCGGTGCCGCTCGACGAGAACATCGCGATCGCGAAGGACCTGCTGCCGAAGCTGAAGAACATCCGCGCGATCCTCGAGGTCGAGATCGGCGTCGTCGGCGGCGAGGAGGACGGGGTCAAGCACGAGGGCACCAACGAGGCGCTCTACACGACCCTCGGCGACGTGGAGAAGGTCGTCGACGCGCTCGGGCTCGGCGAGCAGGGCCGCTACATCGCGGCGCTCACCTTCGGCAACGTGCACGGCGTCTACAAGCCGGGCAACGTGAAGCTGCGCCCCGAGCTGCTCGGGGAGATCCAGGCCGGGCTCGCCGAGAAGTACGGCCACGGCCCGAAGCCGCTCGAGCTCGTCTTCCACGGCGGATCCGGCTCCTCGGCCGAGGAGATCGCGGAGGCCGTGGGCAACGGGGTCGTGAAGATGAACATCGACACCGACACCCAGTACGCGTTCACCCGGTCGATCGCCGACACGATGTTCAAGAACTACGACGGCGTGCTCAAGGTCGACGGCGAGGTCGGGAACAAGAAGATCTACGACCCGCGCGCCTGGGGCAAGATCGCCGAGTCCGCGATGGCGAAGCGTGTGGTCGAGGCCACGCAGGAGCTCGGGTCGGCGGGCCGGTCGCAGTCCGCCTGAGCGATCAGGGCGAGACGCCGCTCATCCGCGTGAGCGCGGCGACGTACGCGGGGTCCGCGAGGATCGCCGCGGTGATGAGCAGCACGGTGACGACGCTGCTCACCGCGCCGGCGACGAGCGGCACCCAGAAGGCGATCCGGTGGTCCCGGATCCGCGGCACCGCGAACGCGATCGCGATCACGAGGCTCGCCACCGCCTCCACCACCACGATCCAGCCGATCGTCGTCGCGACGCCCGTCTGCGTGTAGGGGCCGACGCCGCGCGCGCTGAACGCCGTGTCGAGGGCCACGGGCAGGTCGCGGGCCTGAGCCACCGTCTGCACCGTCGTGATCAGGCCCCAGAGGAGGAGCCCGACCGTGATCGGCGGGTCCCAGAGCGGGGCGGTCCGCGCCGGGCGCCTCGTCTCGGTCACCCGCGTCAGGCCCGGCCGCCGAGCGCCCGGGGATCCCGGGCGCCGGACGCGTCCCGGCGCAGCTCCCGCGGCAGGGAGAACACCAGGTCCTCCTCGGCCGTGCGCACCTCGTCCACCCTCGTGTACCCCTCATCGGCGAGGCGGTCGAGGAGGGCCTTCACGAGCCGCTCCGGCACGCTCGCGCCGCTCGTGACGCCGACGGTCGCGGCGCCCGCGAGCCACGCCGGGTCGAGCTCGCCCGCGTCGTCGATGCGGTGCGCGGCGGTGGCGCCGTGCTCGAGGGCGACCTCGACGAGGCGCACCGAGTTGGAGGAGTTCGCGCTGCCGACGACGAGGACCACGTCCGCCTGCTTCGCGACCTTCTTGATCGCGACCTGCCGGTTCTGGGTCGCGTAGCAGATGTCGTCCGAGGGCGGGTCGGCGAGGTTCGGGAAGCGCACGCGGAGCCGGCGCACCGTCTCCATCGTCTCGTCGACCGAGAGGGTGGTCTGGGAGAGCCAGACGAGCCGGTCCGGGTCGCGCACCTGGACGGTGTCCGCCTCCTCCGGGGAGCCGACGAGCGTGATCCGCTCGGGCGCCTCGCCGCTCGTGCCCTCGACCTCCTCGTGGCCGCGGTGGCCGATGAGCAGGATCTCGTAGTCGTCGCGGGCGAAGCGGACCGCCTCACGGTGCACCTTGGTGACGAGCGGGCAGGTCGCGTCGATGGCCTGCAGCCCCCGACCGCGCGCCGCGGCCACGACCGCCGGCGAGACGCCGTGGGCGGAGAACACGAGGTGGGCGCCCTCCGGCACCTGGTCGACCTCGTCGACGAACACCGCGCCCTGCTCCTCGAGGCGGGACACCACGTGCACGTTGTGCACGATCTGCTTGCGCACGTAGACGGGCGCCCCGTAGCGCTCGAGGGCCTTCTCCACCGCGACGACGGCCCGGTCCACCCCGGCGCAGTAACCGCGCGGGGCGGCGAGAAGCACCCGCTTGCCGCTCGTGACGGTGCCGTCGGTTACCGTGGGGCGCTCCGCTGCAGCGGCGGGAGCGACGAGGTCGGCGGGCGAGGACACGCCTTCGATTCTACGAGGGGCATGGATGACGGACGGCGTGGGGACGGCGGAGACGCCCTGGCCGGTCGGGCTGCTGGCCGAGAAGCTGAAGGGCTGGATCGACCGCCTCGGCCAGGTGTGGATCGAGGGCGAGATCATCCAGTGGGGTCCGCGCGGCCAGAACGTGTACGGCAAGCTGAAGGACCTCGAGCGGGACGTGACCGTCTCCTTCCAGATCTGGTCGTCCGCGCGCAGCCGCATGCCCGACGACCTGAAGCAGGGCGACCGCGTCGTCGCGCTCGTGAAGCCGGACTACTGGCTGAAGGTCGGCACCCTCAGCATGCAGGTGTTCGCGATGCGCCACGTCGGCCTCGGCGACCTGCTGGAGCGCCTGGAGCAGCTGCGCCGGCAGCTCGCCGCGGAGGGCCTGTTCGCCCTCGAGCGCAAGCGCCGCCTCCCCTTCCTGCCCGGCACCATCGGCCTCATCACCGGCAAGGACAGCGACGCGGAGAAGGACGTGCTCCGCAACGCGCAGCTGCGCTGGCCGAACGTGCGGTTCCGCGTGGTCCACTCGGCCGTGCAGGGCGACCGCACCGTGCCGGAGGTGCTCGCGGCGCTGAAGCAGCTCGACGCGGACCCCGAGGTCGACGTCATCATCATCGCCCGCGGGGGCGGCGACTTCCAGAACCTGCTCGGGTTCAGCGACGAACGGCTGCTCCGGGCCGTCGCCGCCGCGACGACGCCGGTGGTGAGCGCGATCGGGCACGAGAACGACCGGCCGCTGCTCGACGAGGTCGCGGACCTCCGCGCCTCCACCCCGACGGACGCGGCGACGGGGGTCGTGCCCGACGTCACGGAGGAGCTGAACCGCGCCCGGCAGGCGCGGGCTCGCATGTTCTCCCGCATGACCCACCTGGTGCGCCACGCGACGGACGAGATCGGGTCCCTGCGGGGGCGGCGGGTGCTCGCCGAGGGCGACTGGATCGTCACCGGCCGCGAGG
>JBQCCU010000105.1:0-2327 GCA_051961935.1 Amnibacterium sp.
GTTGCCGGTGCCGATGTGGCTGTAGTGCCGCAGCACCCCGTCGCGGTCCTGCCGCACCACCAGCAGGAGCTTGCAGTGCGTCTTGAGGCCGACGAGACCGTAGACGACGTGCACACCCGCGCGCTCGAGCTTCCGCGCCCAGCTGATGTTCGCCTGCTCGTCGAACCGCGCCTTGATCTCGACGAGCGCGAGCACCTGCTTGCCCGCCTCCGCGGCGTCGATCAGCGCCTCCACGATCGGGCTGTCGCCCGAGGTGCGGTACAGCGTCTGCTTGATCGCGAGCACGTCCGGATCGGTCGCGGCCTGCTCGAGGAACGCCTGCACGCTCGTCGCGAACGACTCGTACGGATGGTGCACGAGCACGTCATCGGCGGCGATCGCCGCGAACAGGTCGGCCCGCTCGTTCGGCTCGCCGGGCATGAACGCGGGCGGGGTCACCGGCACGGCGTTCGGGTAGTGCAGGTCGGGGCGGTCGAGCCGGTTCAGCTCGAAGAGCCCCGCGAGGTCGAGCGGCCCGGGGAGGCGGTAGACCTCCTCGCGGGTGATGCCGAGCTCGGACACGAGCAGGTCGAGCGTCGTGTCGTCCATGTCCTCGGTGATCTCGAGGCGGATGGGCGGCCCGAACCGGCGGCGCAGCAGCTCCTTCTCGAGGGCCTGGATGAGGTTCTCGGTCTCGTCCTCCTCGACCTCCACGTCCTCGTTCCGGGTGAGCCGGAAGATGTGGTGCTCGAGCACGTCCATGCCCGGGAACAGGTCCGCGAGGTGGTGCGCGATGAGGTCCTCGAGCAGCACGAACGTGGCCTTGCCCGGGGCGGCGGACGTGGCGACGAGGCGGGGGAGCACCCCGGTCGGCACCTTGAGGCGGGCGAACTCGGTGCGCTCGGTGCGCGGGTTGTGCACCCGCACGGCGAGGTTCAGGGACAGGCCGCTGATGTAGGGGAACGGATGCGCCGGGTCGACCGCGAGCGGCATCAGCACCGGGAAGATCTGCGTGGAGAAGACCTCCCCGAGCCGGGTGCGCTCGGACTCGGACAGGTCGTCCACGGCGACGATGCTGATGCCCGCCGCCTCGAGCGCCGGGCGCACCTTCGTGTCGAACACCTCGGCGTGCTGCACCTGCATCACGTGCGCCGCGGCGTTCACGTCGCCGAGCACCTGCCGGGCCGGCGTCCCCACGTTGGTGGGGACCGCCAGCCCGGTCAGGATGCGGCGCTTCAGGCCCGCGACGCGGACCATGAAGAACTCGTCGAGGTTCGAGGCGAAGATCGCGAGGAAGTTGGTCCGCTCGAGCACCGGCAGGGCGTCGTCCTCGGCGAGGTCGAGCACCCGGCGGTTGAAGGCGAGCCAGCTCAGCTCCCGGTCGAGGAAGCGGTCGCTCGGCAGGTCCTCGCCGTCGGTCGGCGTCCAGGCGGGTTCGAAGTCGTCGTCGAGGACGTCGGCGACCACGCCGCTGCCCTGCACGCCGTCGGCATCCATGCGGTCATCCTTCCACCGGGCGGGTTGCGGACGGATGAACGACCGCCGCGGAGCCGATCAGACCGTGCGCGGCGCCGCGAGGCCCTTCCGAGCCCGGAAGTACGCGTTCGAGGCGGGCAGCCAGCTGAGCACGATGGCGATCGCGTAGAGGATGAACGTGATCGCGCCGAGCCCGATGATCCCGAAGATCGAGAGGGCACCGAGGACGGTCAGCACGATCCGCGCCCAGTTCGCGCCGCGGCGGAAGAACACGTCGATGACGATGATCGCCACGAGGAACACGATGTCGATCACGAGGCCGATGACGACGCCCGCGATGACGGCACCGCTGCCGATCCCCGCCTGCGCTGCCGCGTTGTTCGCCGCGGCGATGCCCGCGCCGAGGTTCACGATGCCGAGGATCAGCCCGACGATGGGCGTCACGATGTACAGCCAGAAGGCGCCCTCGACGGTACCGGGACGGGCGGCGCCGGTGGTTGTGGTGGTGGGGGACACGGGGTCGGTCATGGGTGGCTCCGATCGGGAAGGCGGCGGGGTACCGCCTGATGAACGCATCGGAGTCTAGGGAAGAACCGCTGGTGGGCGGCTGAATACACGCCGAGGATCAGCGGGGACGGAGCGACGCCGCGGGCCGCACGAACAGGAGGACGGTGCCGGCGAGCGCGAAGGCGAGCCGGAGCAGCCCGAGCACGTAGCCGCCCTCGCTGAACCCGAGCAGGGCCAGCACGGTGAGCACCACGAGACCGATCCGTGCCCAGCCGACGCCCCGCCGGGCGAGCCGGGCGAAGAGCACGAACAGGGCCGCCTCGGCCAGCTCGAACGCGATCACGACGGCGATCGCGGCGATCACG
>JBQCCU010000106.1:0-2620 GCA_051961935.1 Amnibacterium sp.
TCACCGCCGGCGGCTTCGGGCTGGGCGGCGCCGCCCTCATCCTGCTGGCGGGACGGGCCCACCTGCGGGCTCCGGCGTCAGCCACCGCCCCCGCCGCAGAACCCCCGTGATGCGCCGCTCTCCGGCGCCGCCTCCGAGCACGACCAGGTCGGCTGGGTCGCCGGGCGACAGCGTGCGCGACAGGCGGTGCGTGCGGGACGCCGCGCCGGAGGACAGCTCGGCGAGCTCCGCCTCCGGGATCCCGCGGCGGGCGAGGCGCTCGACCACGTCGCCGAGCGTCGTCGTCGAGCCCGCGAGGGAGCCGTTGCTGCGGGCGCGTGCGACGCCGTTCACGACGGCGACCGGGGAGCCCGCGATCATCGTCTCGCCGTCGCCCAGCCCCGTGGCCGACATCGCGTCGGAGACGAGCGCCGTGCGGCCCCCGGCGAGGCGGCGCACGAGGTCGATGCTCGCGTCCGCGAGGTGCACGCCGTCCGCGATGATCTCGACGAACGCGCCCGGCTGCCGGAGCGCCGTCGCGCCCGGGCGCGGCTCGCGACCCGCCATCGGCGGCATGCCGTTGAACAGGTGGGTGAAGCCGACGGCGCCCGCGTCGAGCGCGGCCTGCGCGACCTCCGCCGAGCACGCGGTGTGACCCACCTGCGCGCGCACCCCCGCCTCGGTCAGGGCGCGGATCGCCTCGAGCGCGCCGTCGAGCTCCGGGGCGATGGTGACCGTGCGCAGCGCACCGTCCGCCGCCTCGACCAGCCGGTCGACGCTGCGGGCGTCCGGGCTGCGCAGCAGCTCCGGCGCGTGGCAGCCACGGCGCTCCTCCGCGAGGAACGGGCCCTCGAGGTGGAACCCGGCGAGCACGCCCTCCTCGACCAGCGGGCGGAGCCGGGCCAGCTGCGCCTCGAGGTCCGGCAGCGGCGCCGTCGCGAGGGTCGCGACCAGGTCGGTCGCCCCCGCCCGGTGGTGGAACGCGGCGATCCGGCGCGCCTCCGCGACGGTGGCGGTGCCGAAGTCGAAGCCGAGCGCCCCGTGCAGGTGCCCGTCGACGAACCCGGGCAGCACGACGCCGGGCAGCACGGCCTCGCCCGGCTCGGCCGTCTCGAGCGGCGTCGCCGCCACCACGGCGCCGCCGTCGAGCCGCAGCCGCTCCAGGCGCGCGGGAGCGCCCGGCCGGACGACGTGCGCGACCAGCACGGTCATCGGGGCGCCCTCCTCCGTCAGCCGCCGGCCGGCACCGTCGCGCCCGAGTAGGGCCGCAGCGCGTCGCGGACACGGTCGATCAGCAGCTCGCGGGGATCCGCCGGGATCTCGCCGCGGCGCACCCGGAGGTACTGCTCGGGCAGGTACTGGCTGATCAGCGGCTCCGGGACGCCGGTGCGCGTGAGGTTCGCGAGGAGCCGGTCGACGCCGGCGACGATCGCCGGGTCGGGCAGGTAGTACCGCATGCGGTCGCTGTAGCTGAACCGGCGCGCGATCCGCTGCTCGTCCGCGTCGCCCTCGTAGTACCGCTCCCAGCGTCCCGGGTCGGCGAGCATGACCTGCTCGATCTCGTCGACGAGGTGCGACCGCTCCGCCTCGGGGACGAGCTGGTCCTCGATCGCGGCGAGGGCGAACAGCCCCTCCCGCAGGGCGAAGGTGAGGCCGGGGCCCACCTTGAGCACCGCCCAGTGGTCGGCGACGAGCGCCGCGAGGGCCTCCGGCAGCTGGTAGTCGGTCGAGTGGGCCTCGAACACCATCGTCGGCTCGTCGTCGAGCACGTGCTGCAGCGCGCCGGTGCGGGACGGGTCGTAGTCGACCACCCTGACGTGGTCGAACTCGACGGCGGGCTGCACGACGAGGGCCATCACCCGGTCCCAGGCCTGCTCGACGCCCGCGGCCCGGAACGCGGCGCGGTGCGCGTCGAGCGTCGCGCGCGCCGCGTCCGGCGGGGTGGGGACGAGCGTGTCGATCGTCTCGTGCGCACCGCCCGGCACGGGCACCTCCGTGCCGATCACGTAGCGGACGGCCGCGGGGTCGGGCGCTGCGGCCTCCGCCGCGGCGAGCAGCGCGGCGGCGCGCTCCGCGACGACGGCGTCGGGCAGCGGCACGGGGTCGCCCGCGAGCCGCATGCTGCAGTCGAGGTGCAGCTTCGTGTAGCCGGCGGCGGCGTACGCGGCGACGAGGTCGACGGCCTTCCGCATGGCGGGCTCGGGGTCCTCCGACTGCCACGTGTTCGGGCCGAGGTGGTCGCCGCCCAGCACGACGCGCTCGCGGGGGAAGCCCTCCTCGTCGGCGATCCGCAGCACGAAGTCGCGGAAGTCCGCCGGACGCATGCCGGTGTACCCGCCGAACTGGTCGACCTGGTTCGAGGTGGCCTCGACGAGCAGGAAGGTGCCGTCGGCCGCCGCCTGCCGCATCGAGGCGACGAGCACGAGGGGATGGGCGGAGCAGACGGAGGTGACCCCGACCCGCTCGCCTGCCTTGTGGGCGCGCAGCACCGCGCCGAGGTGATCCGTCATACCGCTTGAGGGCCCTTCCGGTTTCGGTTCTCCGGCCATGCTGCGGGGGCGGGCCGCGACGCGCCAATCCGGATCGGTGAATCGCTCGGGCGGACTGCGCGATTCGCGCACTCGAGGATCAGCGCAGTCAG
>JBQCCU010000107.1:0-5896 GCA_051961935.1 Amnibacterium sp.
GTCCTCATCCAGGAGATGATCTACCGCGTCGCGGCGAACCACGGCGGTGTGTCCGTGTTCGCGGGCGTCGGCGAGCGCACCCGCGAGGGCAACGACCTCATCGGCGAGATGGAGGAGGCGGGCGTCTTCGACAAGACCGCCCTCGTCTTCGGCCAGATGGACGAGCCGCCCGGGACGCGGCTCCGCGTCGCGCTCTCGGCCCTCACGATGGCGGAGTACTTCCGCGACGTGCAGAACCAGGACGTGCTGCTCTTCATCGACAACATCTTCCGGTTCACGCAGGCGGGCTCCGAGGTGTCGACGCTGCTCGGCCGCATGCCCTCCGCGGTGGGCTACCAGCCGAACCTCGCCGACGAGATGGGCGTCCTGCAGGAGCGGATCACCTCCACCCGCGGTCACTCGATCACCTCGCTGCAGGCCATCTACGTGCCGGCGGACGACTACACCGACCCGGCGCCGGCGACGACGTTCGCGCACCTCGACGCCACCACCGAGCTCTCCCGCGAGATCGCGTCCCGCGGCCTCTACCCGGCGGTCGACCCGCTGGCGTCGACGTCGCGCATCCTCGACCCGCGCTACCTGGGCGAGGACCACTACCGGGTGGCGACGAGCGTGAAGCAGATCCTTCAGAAGAACAAGGAGCTGCAGGAGATCATCGCGATCCTCGGTGTCGACGAGCTCTCCGAGGAGGACAAGATCACGGTGTCGCGTGCGCGCCGGATCCAGCAGTTCCTCTCGCAGAACACGTACATGGCGACGAAGTTCACCGGCGTGGAGGGCTCCACGGTCCCGCTCAAGGAGACGGTCGAGTCGTTCGACGCGATCGTGAAGGGCGAGTTCGACGACGTGGCGGAGCAGGCCTTCTTCAACGTCGGCGGCATCTCCGACGTCGAGGAGAAGTGGGCGCAGATCCAGAAGGAGAACCGCTAGATCATGGCGGACCTCGAGGTCACCGTCGTCTCGGCGGATGAGCAGGTCTGGGCAGGGCGGGCCAACATGGTCGTCGCCCGCACCCTCGTGGGCGAGATCGGCCTGCTCGCGGGGCACACGCCCGTGCTCGGCATCCTCGCCCCCGGCGAGGTGCGCATCCACACGAGCGACGGCGGGCGCGTCACGGCGAAGGCCGATGAGGGGTTCATCTCGCTCCAGAACGACGTGGTGACGATCGCCGCGCGTTCCGCGGAGCTGGTCCGCTGAAGCTGCTGCTGCCGCCGTCCGAGTCGAAGTCGGACGGCGGCACCGGCCGCTTCGCGCTCGGCCGGCTCAGCCGGCCCGCGCTGAATCCCGCCCGCTCGGCGGTGCTCGACGCCCTCGTCGCGCTCGCCGCGGATCCGGACCTGGCCGTGCAGGTGCTGCACCTCGGTCCGAAGCAGCTCGGCGCGATCGCGACGAACGCGGGCCTGCGGCGCGCGCCCGTGCTGCCCGCCGCGCTGCGGTACACGGGCGTCGTCTACGACGCGCTCGACGCCGCCGACCTGCCGCCGGCGGCCCGCGCGTGGCTCGACGAGCACGTGCTGATCGGCTCCGCGCTGTTCGGCCTCCTCGGGCCGAACGATCCGATCCCCGCCTACCGGCTCTCGGGCGGCACCGCGCTGCCCGGCCTGCCGCTCAAGGCGCACTGGGGCGAGCCGGTCCGCCGGGCCCTCGCCCGGGAGCGGGACTGGGTGCTCGACGCCCGCTCCGCCGCGTACGCCGCCCTCGGCGCCCCGCCGCCCGGCAGCGCGGTGCTGCACGTGGAGGACGCGGCCTCCGGCCGGGCCCTGAACCACTTCAACAAGCACGCGAAGGGCGACCTCGCCCGCCGGCTCGCGCTCGCCGCGCCCGACCTCCGCTCCCGCGACGACCTGCTCGCCTGGGCGCCGACGGCCGGGCTGCGGATGGCGCCGCGCGGCGAGCGGGACGTCGTCCTCGTCGTCTAGATGTACTCGGCCATGAGGTTGGTGACGCGGGGATGCTTGTGAAGGAGGAGGACCTCCGGGCTTAGTGGAGATGTCTCACGTCTCTCACCACTCGGAGGTCCTCGTGCTTCACGGTAATGCTCGGCTCACGGTTCACGGCAGGCGGTTGCTGGTCCGGCGGGTGATCGAGGACCGGCGCCCGATCGCCCATGTCGCCAAAGAGGTCGGCGTCTCGCGGCAGTGCGCCAGCAGGTGGGTGACACGGTTCCGAGCCGAGGGCGAAGCGGGCCTGCAGGACCGGTCCAGCCGCCCGAGAACGTCACCGAGGCGGACGGCTCCTGAGCGCGAGCAGGTGGTGCTCGCGGCGCGGGAGCGGCTGCGGCAAGGACCCGCGCGGATCGCTGCGGTCACGGGGGTGCCGGCCCGGACGGTCTCGCGGATCCTGCTCCGACATCACGTGCCGCCGCTGGCATGGCTGGACCCGGTCACCGGGGAGCTGATCCGCGCCAGCCGAGCGACCGCAGCCCGCTATGAGCGGGACCGGCCGGGCGAGCTGGTCCACGTCGATGTGAAGAAGCTCGGCCGGATCCCCGACGGCGGCGGCTGGCGCGCTCATGGCCGTTCAGAAGAGGTCCGCGGACGAGGCATCGGGTTCGACTACGTGCACTCCGCGGTCGATGACCATTCTCGGTTCGCCTACTCCGAGATCCACCCCGATGAACGCGCCGAGACCTGCGCCGGGTTCCTCGTCCGGGCGGCGGCCGCGTTCGCTGCAGCCGGCATCGGCCAGATCGAGCGGGTGATCACGGACAACGCCCTCGCCTATCGCCGCTCGGCCGCGTTCCGGGCGGCGGTCGCCGCGATCGGCGCCGAGCAGCGGTTCATCAAGCCGCACTGCCCTTGGACCAACGGGAAAGTCGAACGCTTCAACCGGACCCTGCAGACCGAATGGGCCTACCGGCAACCCTTCACCACGAACCGGGACCGGGCCGCCGCCCTTGCACCCTGGCTCGACCACTACAACCATGACCGCATCCACACCGGCACCGGAACCACCCCCGCCGCCCGAGCGTCACGAACCTGATGGCTCAGTACATCTAGCGCCGTCCCGGGTCGATAGCCTCGATCCCGTGGCGAGGATCTCCGAGACCAGAGCGCTCGAAGCGGTGGAGCGGGCCCTCGAGCTCGCGCCGATCATCGACGGGCACAACGACTGGCCGTGGGAGACGCGCATCACCCGCGGCGGCACGATCGAAGGGCTGGACGGGCCGCTGCCGGGCGACACCGACGTGGTCCGGTTGCGCCGCGGTCGCGTCGGGGCGCAGTTCTGGAGCGTCTTCGTCGAGGACGAGGAGCGCGGCGCCGACCACGTCGCCGAGACGCTCGAGCAGATCGACTGGGTGCACCGCGTCGCCGAGTCCTACCCCCACGACTTCCTGCTCGCCCGCTCCGCCGCCGACGTCGAGACCGCGCGGACGACGGGGCGCATCGCCTCGTTCCTCGGCGCCGAGGGCGGCCACAGCCTCGACGACTCGCCCGCGGTGCTCCGCATGCTCGCGGCCCTGGGCGTGCGGTACCTCACCCTCACGCACAACCGGACGACGCCGTGGGCCGACTCGGCGACGGACGCGCCGCGGCACGGCGGCCTCAGCGAGCGGGGGAGGCGCATGGTGCAGGAGCTGAACCGGCTCGGCGTGCTCGTCGACCTGTCGCACGTCTCGGCGGAGACGATGCACGCCGCGCTCGACATCACCGACTCGCCCGTCATCTTCAGCCACTCGAGCTGCCGCGCCCTGACGGATCATCCGCGCAACGTCCCGGACGACGTGCTGGTGCGCCTCGCCGGCAACGGCGGCGTGATCATGCTCGCGTTCGTGCCGCCCTTCGTCGACGAGGACTACCGGCGGTGGTTCATGGGCGACCGCCTCGACGCGCCGCCCGCGGTGCCGCTGTCCCGCGTCGCGGACCACATCGAGCACGCCAGGGAGACCGCCGGGGTGCGGCACATCGGGCTCGGCAGCGACTTCGACGGCTTCGACCACTTCCCTGAGGGCCTCTCCGGGGTCGACATGTTCCCGGAGCTGCTCGCCGAGCTCGCGCGCCGCGGCTGGAGCGCCGCGGACCTCGCCGCGCTCGCGGGCGGCAACGTGCTCCGCGTGCTGCGCGCGACGGACGCCCGGTTCGCCGGAGCCCGCGTGCCCACCGCGCTGCCCCGGTGAGGCCGACGCGCCCCGTCATGAAACCTCGGCGAAACGCCGTGACCCCTAACCTTGGTGCTTCCTGCACAGTTCCGACCCCAGCACCTGCATCTCGAGGAGACGCATGACCCGCGTACCCGTCCGACCCGCCGCGCTCGGCGCCACGGCACTCGCCACCGCGCTCGTGCTCGCCGGCTGCGCCGCCGGTGGCAGCTCGTCCAACAACGGCTCCGCCGGCTCGAACAAGACCCTCGTGGTCGACAACACGTTCGACCTGAAGACCTCCGACCCGGCCCGCGCGTTCGAGCTCACCGGCTCCATCGTCGACAAGGCGATCTACGAGACCGCGCTCACCTTCCAGGGCTCCGACACCACGAAGCCCCTGCCGCAGCTCGCGACCTACTCCGAGTCGTCCGACAACAAGGTGCTGACGCTCACGCTGCACGGCTAGCACACCTTCTCGTCCGGCAACCCGGTCACCATCGACGACATCGTCTGGTCGTACAAGCGGGTGCAGGCGATCGCCGGCAACCCGTCGTTCCTGCTCCAGGACCAGTCGACGGGCAAGAACCTCGAGATCGCGAAGACCGGCTCGACGACGATGACCATCACGGACACGAACCCGAACCCGGCCCTGCCGTTCATCCTCCCGAACCCGTCGCTCGGTGTGCTCGACTCCAAGCTCCTCACGAAGCACGGCGGCACGACGACGAAGGCGGACGCGGCGGAGACCTACCTGAACGGCCACTCGGCCGGATCCGGTCCATACCAGCTCACGTCGTACAGCACGACGACGAAGGTCGTCTTCGGCCCGAACCCGCACTACGTCGGCAGCAAGCCGGCCTACGGCCGCGTCGTGCTCCAGAACGTCACCGGCCCGTCGCAGAAGATCGACGTGCAGGGCGGCCAGGCGCAGGTCGTCACCGGCCTGAACGCGCAGCAGGTGTCGGGCATCGGCTCGAGCCTCAAGGTCGTGAAGAACACCTCGCCCGACGTCGGCTACCTCTGGCTGAACCAGAACCCGACCTACGGCAAGGGCGTCACGAACAACAAGGACTTCGTCACGGCCGTCCGCAAGGGCCTGAACTACGCCGACATCCTCGCGGTGGCCGGCTCCGGCTCGAGCCAGCCCGGCGGCATGGTGCCGTCGCAGTTCCTCGGCTCCATCAAGCCGGACGCGACGAACACCTACGACGCCGCGGCGGCGAAGGCCGCGCTGCAGAAGGCCGGCTACAAGGGCCAGACGCTGACGCTGTCCTACCCGACCGACGCGACGCTGTCCGGCGTCCAGTTCTCGACGCTCGCCCAGAAGGTGCAGTCGCAGCTGCAGGCCGTCGGCATCACCGTGAAGCTGTCGGGCACCCCGATCGCGACGCTGCTCGACGCCTACCGCGCCGGCAAGCTGCAGGCCGGCCTCATGTACTGGGGCCCGGACTTCCCGGACCCCTCGGACTACGCGACGTTCAGCCCCGGTGAGGCCCTCGGCCTCCGCGCCGGCTGGGCGGCGAGCATGTCGCCCGAGGTGACGAAGGCGAAGCAGGCCGCCGAGGCCGCCACCGGCGACGCCCGCGCCGCCGCGTACGAGGCGTGGCAGCGGGCCGCGAACGCCGATGGTCCGTTCGTGCCGCTGCTGCAGCCCGCGCAGTACATCGTCACCGCCTCCTCCGTCAGCCAGGTGCAGCCGAACGCCGTGTGGACGGTGGATCTGGCCGCCATCAAGTGACGCAGGTCGACGAGCGCGCAGAGACGGGCGCCCCGGCCTCCCCCCCCGGCGGCCGCGGCCCGCACCCCCACGACCGC
>JBQCCU010000108.1:0-3456 GCA_051961935.1 Amnibacterium sp.
GCCGGACGGCGTCACGGAGGTGCTCGGCGTCGGGCGCACGCCGGAGCCGGACGGCGTCACCCGCCCCTACGAGGCGGGGACGGAGGGGAACGGCACCGGCGACCTGATCGTCGTGCACGGCACGGACGTGCGGATGGTGCCGCGGGAGAAGGGACGCGCGACCATCGGCCGCTCGTCCCGCTCGGACCTCGTCATCGACCGGCCGGGGGTGTCACGCGACCACGCGCTGGTCGAGCTGCGCGGTGACGGCTGGTGGCTCGTGCCGCGGGACTCGAAGAACGGCACGCTCCTCGACGGCCGGCCGGTGCAGGGGCCCGTGCGGCTGCCGCCCGAGTCGACGCTCGGCCTCGGCGCCCGGGTGAAGCTGAAGGTCACCGTCGAGCCGCTGCAGCCCTGACCACACATCGCGCCGTTCCGGAGAAATCGGACGACACGCCGTGCCCGAGGCACAAGGCGCGGCGTGTCGCGCAGGAACTCCGGAACGGCGCGGTGAACAGGGCGGGTGGGGTCAGTGGGGCCGGATGACGGGGATCGCGCCCGTCACGGCCGGGATGACCCGAGGTCGGATGATGGGGATCGCGCCGGTCGCGATCTCGACGACCCGGTCGAGGGTGGACGCGCGGCGTCGCGTGGGCGACGGGCGGCGGGGTGCCCGTCGGTTCGCGATCCGCACGGCCTGACCGAACGCGACGGCGACGGCGACGGACAGGACGATCCATCCGGCGATCACGGCGGCCGTCACGGCGATCCACATCATGGGTCCCGTTGTAGTGGACGCGCGCGGGCGGATCCGGAAGCGACACGGCTTCCGCTGCCCTCGGAATCAGGGGAGGACGGACGCGGAGGAGGGGGCGGGTCCTCGCCCGGCTCCCCGGCGATCGTCGGCCGAACCTGGTTGACTGCTGATCCGGCACCGCGAGGGGAGCGGAGGCCCGGGGAAGAGGTGCGGTGAGCGGCAGCGGGACCATCCGGCAGCGCTTCCGCTCGCGGCGGCCATTCGACCTCGTCGCGATGCTCGCGATCGGTCTCGTGATCGTGGCCGCGGCGCTCGTGCCCGCGGTGACCGCCAACGTCGGCGGCACCGACGTGATCCGGGGGGTGGTGACCTCCGGCCGGAAGGCCGTCGCCTTCGTCACCGTCGGGTTCTGGTCGGTGCAGAACGGCGTGCTGAGCGCGACCACGACCGATTCGAACGGCCGGTTCACCCTCGACGTGCCCTCCAACGTGGACGGGTACGCGTACGCCGGCGCGCCGCCCGACGCCCCGCAGGCGATCGTCACGGTCGGCGGCGTCCCGTACGTCCGCGGCGTGATCGGCAGCGCGTATCCGAAATCGCCGTCCGGTCCGCTCTACCAGGGCAAGAACGCCGCGACCGGCAAGAGCCTCGCGGGCGGCCGCGACCTCCACTTCGTGCTGTGGGCGACCGGACGCGTCACAGGCACCAGCCCGCTGCACGGCTCCGGGGTGCAGGCCGTCCAGCTGCGCCGGCTCGACGGATCCGTCGTCGAGACCCTGCGGCTCGACCGCGCCGGCCGGTTCCGCTCCCGTCCCGTCGTCCCCGGCGCCTACGCGGTCGCCCTCGTGCCCGACGCGCCGTACCTGCCGGAGGCGGTCCCGGTCACCGTGCGGAGCGCACGGACCGCCGCCGTCACCCTTCCGGCACCGGAGCGCGGCGGCACGATCCGCGGGGTGCTCATCGCCAACGGGCGCCCGGTCACCGAGGCCGTGCCGGTGATCCTCAGCAAGGACGGCGAGCAGATCGCCACCACGATGTCGACGGGCACGGGCGTCTACACGTTCAGCGCGGTCCCGAGCGGCACCTACGAGGTCACGATCGGGCGCTATCCCGACGACGCCCAGACGCGATCCGTGACCGCGCAGCCCATCCCGGTCGCCGGCGGCACGCCGAGCCCGACCGTCACGCCCACGCCGACCCCCACCCCGTCGCCCACGGCGTCGGTCGTGGGCGGCGGCACCGTCGCGCTGGCCCCCGTGCAGCGCACGTCGCCGGACTACCTGCCGACCACCTCGCAGGCCTACATGCCCGACGCGCTCGGCACGGTCGAGGTCGATGCGGCGCTGCAGTCCGCCGGACGGATCACCGGCACGGTGAGCGGCGTCGGCGCGGGCGTCGACGTGCAGGTCGTGGCGGAGGACGTCGCCACCCGGCAGATCCTGCGCAGCGACCTCGCGGACTCGAACGGCCACTACTCGATCGGGGGCCTCACCCCGGGAACGCAGTACCGCGTCTACGCGGTCAGCAGGCCGTCGGACCTGGCCGCGGCGGCGTACGCCGCCGGCCACGCCGACGCCACCCAGGCGGGGAAGCCCGTCCATCTGGTGATCACCCACCCCGCGCTGACCCTCACCGGACGCATCAGCGGTGCGACCGGAGGGTCGGTGACGGTCGGTGACGCGAGCACGATCACCCGGTCCACCACCGCGGACTCGACCGGCGGGTTCACCGTCGCCGGACTCGTGCCCGGTGCCTATCCCGTCACCGTGACCGCCCCCGGTCGTCTCGTGTCCACCCCGGTCGCGCTCGACGTGACGTCCTCCACGGACCAGGACCTCACTCCCGGTCCGCGGCCCGCGACGTACAAGGCCTGGTTCATCTCCGCCGGGGCGGGGATCCCCCGGGTGGTCGGCGCGGCCTCGACCGCCGACGGCTCCCGCATGCGGATCCAGCCCCCGGGGCGGAACGGGCACGTGACGGAGACGCAGCAGCGGCCGGGCGACTACTCGTACGACCCGACGTCGTTCCTCGGGCTCGTCCCGTGCAGCGACGGTCCCTACTGGTTCGAGCCCCCGACGGGCAGCTTCACGCTCCGTGACGGGGCGACCACCGACGTGGGACCGGTCGTGCTCCACGTCAGGACGCACTAGGCGGCGCCCCGGCGAGGGAGCGCCGAGGGCGGCTCGAAGGCGTGCCGGCGGCTAGTTGAAGGCGTGCCTGCGGGCGGCGCGACCGCGGACGGCCGGACGGTCGTGCTCGTCGCGCTCGTGGATCATCCCGCCGGTCAGGAAGGCCAGGGCCACGGCGCCGAGGAGCCAGACCGCCAGCACGGTCAGCACGATCAGGAGCACCATGCGGTCCAGATAACCGGGCTCCACTGGAAGGATTCTGAGTGCCGGCCATCGACGTGCTGTGGCGACGGCGTCAGCCGCTCCGTGGGATCGTCACCCAGTCGCTCGTGGTGCCGGCGACGGCGCTGACCGTCAGCCCCTGCTCCGAGGTGCGGACGCGGCCGACGAACCGGTCCCCGTTGGCCTGCCGCACCCGATCCGCCAGCCAGCCCGCCGCCCGCGTGCACGCCTCGCCCGCCTCGTGCTGCTCGACCTCGTCGAGCAGCAGCACGTTCACGCCGCGCCGGCGGGCGTCGGCGATCGCGTCGCGCAGCGGTCCGCTCGCGAGGTGGGGCGCCCGGATCTGGTCGCGCAGCGAGCCCTCGATCA
>JBQCCU010000109.1:0-4217 GCA_051961935.1 Amnibacterium sp.
CCTTGGGCGCCGTGACGCGCCCGGGCGGGTAGAAAAGGGGAGTGAGCACCGTGGGGACCCCCGATCCGAATCCGGGCTGGCTCGGCGACGACGAGCTGGCGGTGATCCGGCGGCGCCTGCCGCTGCTCTACGTCGAGGCCGTCCCGGTGCGGGTCGACGGCATGGGGCGCGTCACCGAGATCGGGCTGCTGCTCCGCGTCGGGATGAGCGGCACGATCACGCGGACGATCGTGTCCGGGCGCGTGATGTACGGGGAGACCCTCCGCGACGCCCTGTTCCGGCACCTCGAGAAGGACCTCGGGCCGATGGCCTTCCCGCAGCTGCCGGCGAGCCCGGTGCCGTTCCAGGTGGCGGAGTACTTCCCGACGCCGAGCCTCACCCAGTTCAGCGACGAGCGCCAGCACGCCGTCGCGCTCGCCTACGTCGTGCCCGTGACGGGGACGTGCGATCCGCGCCAGGACGCGCTCGAGCTCACCTGGATGACGCCGGAGGAGGCGTCGACCGACGCCGTGGCGCGGGAGATGGAGGGCGGTCGCGGGGCGCTCGTGCGCGCCGCGCTCGCATCCGTCGGCGTGCTCGGCTGACGGCGGCGGTTCACCGCGGCGGCCGCGGACCGCGTCGGTAGGTTCGGCGCCCGTGCCCGTCCTGACCTCCGCCCTGCTGTCCGCCGCCCCCGTGCTCGTGCTCCCGGTGCAGGTGCCGGTGCTCGCGGTCGTCGGGGCGGTGCTGGCGGGGATCGACGCGGGGTTCCGGTTCCGCAAGGCGGGGAGCGGCACGGCGCTCGCCGTGGCCGAGCTCGTGCTCGCGCTGCTCACGTTCGTCGCCGCGTTCGGGCCCGTCCAGCGGTACGTCGCCACAACGATCCCGGTGCTCTACCTCGCGGTGCTGCTCGAGGTCGTGCTGGTCGTGCTGCTGCTCATGCGCGGCTCGCGGAAGGCGGGCCTCGTGTGGGTCACCGTGCTGGCGGTGCTCGTGAACGGCGCGACGGCGGTGCTCGCGCTCCTGCACCGCTGAGCCGTCAGGCCGCCTCCGCCTCCGGCGGGAGCTCGTCGAACGACGGCGCGAGCTGCTTCAGGCGCAGGCCGCGCCACTGCCACAGCGCCCACATGCCCGGCCACATCGCGGGCGTCGCGGCGCCCGCGTCGAACTCGAGCCGGTCCCGATAGAGCGTCGCGGCGGGGTCGTCCGGATGCGGGGAGACCGCCATCCGGTGGTACCAGGACCGGAAGACGGACGGCAGGCCGGCCATGCCCGCCCCGGCGTCGCGGACGATGCGCACCCCGCTGTGGCGCTGCGTGTCGAAGCTGATGCCGATCTCCTGCACGCCGAGCGGCAGCGACCCGGCCGCGAGCAGCTGCACGGGATGCGCGCCCTCGTCCCAGACCGATGGGAACCCGCCGTCCTCGAGCGACGTGTAGCCGAGCCACGGCCCGGCGGCCTCGCGCATCACGGTCGGCGAGCGCAGCGCCCGCCAGGCGGCTTCGGGCCGGGTCTCGAGGCGTTCCTTGAGCATGACGGTCATCCGCATGGGGACAGTATCGACGGCCGGCCAGGGGGAGCGGCGGGAGGCCGGGAACATCCGCGCCCCGACCGCGTTGGACCGGACGTGGCCGGACGACCGGCCGACGAAGGAGGGTTCGATGAAGGCCGTGCTGGGGAACACCGTGCTGGCGGAGGCGCCGAAGGAGGAGCTGCTCAAGATCGAGGGCAACTGGTACTTCCCGCCGTCGAGCGTGAAGGGCGAGCACCTGGAGAAGAGCCCCACGCCGTACACCTGCCCCTGGAAGGGCGAATGCCAGTACTTCACGGTGTCGACGGACGGGCAGCGACTGCAGGACCGCGCCTGGAGCTACCCCACCCCGTACCCGACGGCGTTCGACCGCGTCGGCGCGGACTTCAGCGACTACGTCGCGTTCTGGAAGGAGGTCCGCGTCACCGAGTGACGCGGCCTCGTCCCGTCGCCGGCGGAGGATCCGGTGAGCAGCGGAGGACCTGGACCGCCTTGCCGTCCTCCGTTCTCGACCGGGTCCTCCGTTGCCGCGAGGGCTTCAGCCCGCAGCTGCCACCCCCACCTCGCGCCGCTCCCACACGATGAGCGCGGCCGAGGTGAACCGCCGGGAGCAGACGCCGCACGACAGCGGCGCGGTGGGCCGGCGGAACCGGTGGTGCTCGTGGCCCGCCGGGCAGCGGCCCACCCACGGGGCGAGGCCCTCCGCGATGGGCTTGTCGTGGAGCCTGCTGCCCGTGTAGCCGAGCGCGCGGGCGGTGCGGCGCCACGCGGGTCCGTGCGCGGCGCGTGAGCCGGCGAGGGCGTGCGCGATCTCGTGCAGCAGCACCTGGCGCACCTCGTCGATCGGGCTGCCGGCGACGAGGTGCCTCGACACGGTGATGCGGCGCTTCGCGTAGTCGCAGGCGCCGGCCCGGCGCCGCGCGTTGTCGAGCCCGAAGTGCCAGCCGCGGCCGGGCAGGTGGACGGCGAGCAGCTGCTCGGCGAGCCGGGCGACCTCCTCCGCATCCGTCATGCGCAGGACCATAGGGCCCGCCCCGGACGGCGGCCGTCAGCGTTCGAGGAAGAGTCCCCGATCCGGTTCGGGCGAGCCGGTGGCGGTGGCGTCCGTCACGACCGGGGTGCCGCCGAGCAGCGTGGCGAGCGCGTCGCCGTCGACCGCCTGGGCCGGCTGGGGGCCGGCGGCGAGCAGGCGCGGGAGCCAGCCCATCGGGCGCGGCTCGGCCGACGCCACGATCACGACGTTCCCGAACCGGCGGCCCTTCAGCACCTGCGGCTCGGCGATCGCCACGACCGCCGGCAGCACCGCGCGCACGGTCGCCAACTGGCTCTTCGCGAACCGCAGCCCGGCCCCGTCGGCGACGTTCACCGCGAGCACCCCGTCCGGACGCAGCAGGCGCGCGGCGAGCCGGTAGAACTCCACGCTCGTCACCTGGCGGGGGATCACCGCCCCCGCGAAGACGTCCACGACGACGAGGTCCGCGGCCCCGACGAGCCCCTGCGGCATCCGCTCGGCCACGTCCCGCGCGTCCCCGTAGCGGATGCGGATGGAGGCCTGCTTCGGCAGCGGCAGCCGCTCGCGCACGAGGTCGACGAGCGCCCGCTCCAGCTCCACGACCTGCTGCCGCGAGCCCGGCCGCGTCCAGGCGATGTAGCGGGGGAGGGTGAGCGCGCCGGCGCCGAAGTGCACCGCCGTGATCGGCGCGCCCGGCTCGCCGATCGTGTCGATGACGTGGCCGATGCGCGCCACGTACTCGAAGGCGAGGTCCGTCGGATCGGACGGGTTCACGCTCGACTGCGGCGTGCCCCCGACGACCAGCTCGTAGCGGTCGGGCTGCCAGCGGTCCCGCTCGATCGTGGCGACGAGGCCGCCGTCGAGCAGCACGGAGTCCGAGGTGGCCACGGCCCGAGGCTACGGGAGGCGCCCTGGATCACGCGGTTCCGGAGATCCTGGGCGACACCCCGCGTCCGGGCGTCCGCGGACGGCGTGTCGCCCGATTTCTCCGGAACGGCGCGAAATAAGGGCGCAGGCCCGCGCGGTTGTACCACCTGCATGGGAACGTGGTCAAGCAGCGCGCTGGACACGGGGCGTTTTCGTGCCTATAGTTGTCCCTTGCGCTCACTGGTCGGCCCCTGCCACCAATCGACTTCTCGCCCTCATATTGCGGTCGGCGATCCCGTGCGCCCGCCCCTCGTCCCCTCGAGGCAGGCCGGTGCGCGGACGGTCTCGAGTGCGCGGACACGCCGCTTCCTCCTCAACCGACACGACAGGAATCAGGACCGCGCAACGCGCCCGGTCCTGACCGAAAGGGTCAATCTCCTTGGTTTCTGCGCCTGACGCCACCACTCCTCTGAACGGTCGAGGGGCGTCCCGCCTCTCGTTCGCCAAGATCACCGACACGCTGACGGTCCCCGACCTGCTGGCCCTCCAGACGGAGAGCTTCGACTGGCTCGTCGGCAGCGACGCCTGGAAGGCCCGCGTGCCCGAGGCCGAGGCCGCCGGCCGCACGGACCTCCCGGCCCAGAGCGGCCTCGAGGAGATCTTCGAGGAGATCTCCCCGATCGAGGACCTCAGCGAGACGATGCAGCTGAGCTTCACGAACCCGTTCCTCGAGGAGAAGAAGTACTCGCTCGAGGAGTGCAAGGAGCGCGGCAAGACGTACGCGGCCCCGCTGTACGTCGAGGCCGAGTTCATGAACCACCTCACCGG
>JBQCCU010000110.1:0-8136 GCA_051961935.1 Amnibacterium sp.
AGCGACCAGCTGGTCGGCAGGACCGAAGTTGTACTGACCCTGGGTGGGTTCGATCGTGTCCCACTTCATGACGTTCTCCGCTGTGACCGTGGAGAACTGCTGGGCCGTGATCGAGTCGTAGGTGGAGTCGGATGCCAGTTCGTCGGCGTTCACGGCGGTCCCGATCCGCAGGCCCACCTTGGCACCCAGTGCACGCAGTGAGTCGGCGGGGATGTCTGAACCGGGTGTGACCGGATGCGTGGGCTGGGCGACGGGGCCGGGTGGAGCGGGCAGCGGATGGCTCGGCTGGGCCAGCGCGATGCCGGGTATGAGGGCGAGCGTCGCGGTGGCGGCGATCGTCGAGGCGACCATCTGTGCGCGGGTGATTCTCACGGTTCGCTACTCCTTCGTGCGATGAGTGCCGATCGGTATCGAAAGTCTTTCGATACATTTGTAGCGTTGGAAGACTAATTGCCGATCGTGGCCCTTGTAAAGGGGACATTTCCGCCCGCGGGGCACGGTCGGCAGAATGGAGCCCATGGCCACGCGAGAACTCCAAGTCGGATACGCCGCGATGCTCGAACAGTTCGCCCCGATGGAGGTCGTCGAACTGAGCGCGCACGCCGAACAGCACGGATTCTCGGGGGTGATGGCTGCCGATCACTTCCAGCCCTGGGTGCCGACTCAAGGGCAGGCATCCTTCGTCTGGAACGTGCTCACGGCGATCGGCGAGCGCACGAAGGGCGACCTCGGGCCGGGTGTCACGACGCCGAGCTTTCGGTTCCATCCCGCGATCGTGGCGCAGGCATCCGCGACGCTCGCCGCGATGTATCCCGGGCGGCACTGGCTGGGGCTCGGCTCCGGCGAGGCGCTCAACGAGCACATCGTGGGCGGCTACTGGCCGGAGGCGCCTGAGCGCATCAACCGCATGTTCGAGGCGATCGACATCATCAAGAAGCTGTTCTCGGCGTCGCTGGCCGGCAGGGACGCGAAACACTCCGGGCAGTTCTTCAAGCTCGAGTCGACGCGGCTGTGGACCATGCCGGAACAGGCGCCGGAGATCCTGATCGCGACGGCCGGCCCCGTGACGGCGAAGCGTGCCGGTCAGAGCGTCGACGGCCTCATCACGGTCGGCGCGCCGCTGGAGAAGATCAGCGGGCTGTTCGCGAAGTTCGACGAAGGGCAGCGAGACGCCGGCAAGAACCCGGAGAACGCTCCCCGCGTGCTGCAGCTGCACCTCAGTTGGGCTCCGACCGACGAGGAGGCGCTGGCGAACGCGATGCTTCAGTGGCCGAACGGTGGCATGAAGTTCCCGAAGGCCGACATCCGCTCGCCGTTCGAGTTCGAGCAGATCGCCAAGCTCGTTCGCCCTGAGGACTTCGAGGGACGCATGGTCATCTCCAGCGACCCCGACGTGCACCGCGCGGCGATCCAGAAGTACGTCGACCTCGGTTTCGACCGGGTCTACCTGCACAACGTCGGCCGCAACCAGCGGGAGTGGATCGACGTGTTCAGCCGCGACGTGCTGCCGAAGATCACCCGATGATCAGCGCCTTCGCCCCCGACGGCATCCCGGAGGTGGGGGCAGGGACGGATCTCGTCGCCCTCGTCGCGGACGCGGCCGGCCCGCTGGAGGACGGCGACCTCGTGGTCGTGTCGAGCAAGATCGTCTCGAAGGCCGAGGGCAGGCAGGTCGCCGCCCACGACCGCGAGCAGGCGATCAGCGACGAGACGGTGCGCGTCGTCGCCACCCGGCGGCAGCCCACCGGCTCCGTCACCCGCATCGTGGAGAACCGGCTCGGGATCGTCGGCGCGGCCGCGGGCGTCGACGCGAGCAACGTCGCCGAGGGCACCGTGCTGCTGCTGCCGGAGGATCCCGACGCCTCGGCGGCACGGCTCCGGGCGGGGCTCACCCGCCGCTTCGGGGTACGGCTCGGCGTCGTGATCACGGACACGCTCGGCCGCCCGTGGCGCGTCGGCCAGACGGACATCGCGATCGGCGCCGCCGGCGTCGCGGTCGCCGACGACCAGCGGGGGCTGCCCGACGCCACCGGCCGGCGGATGGACGTGACGGTGGTGGCGGTCGCGGACGAGATCGCCGCGATGGCGGACCTCGTGAAGGGCAAGACCGCGAACCGGCCGGTCGCGGTCGTGCGCGGGCTCGGCCGGCTCGTCACCGACGAGGACGGGCCCGGCGCCAGGTCGCTCGTCCGCACCGGCCCGGAGGACATGTTCCGGCGCGGCACCGACGAGGCCTACGCCGACGGCTACCGTGACGGCTACGCGGAGGGCTCGCGCGAGCAGGCCGGATGGCAGGGCGACCGGGAGAGCGGGGACGGGGCGTGATCGACTGGGTGGTGCTCGTGCCGGTCAAGCGGTTCGCGGACGCGAAGACGCGGCTGCATCCGCGGGCGGACCGGGCCGCGGTCGCCGAGGCGGTCGCCCGGGACACCCTCGACGCCGTCGCCGGCGTCGCCCGGGTGCGGATGATCCTCGTCATGACGGACGACCCGTCGCTCGTCGACGACCTCGCCCTGCCCGTCGCCGTCACCGTGCGGGTGCAGCGGGTGCCGGGGCTCAAAAACGCGATCGCGGACGGGCTCCGCTACGCGCAGGAGTCCTGGCCGGAGTACGGCCAGGCGGTGCTGCTCGGGGACCTCCCCGCCCTCACCTCGGAGGACCTCGAGGACACCCTCGCCGCGGCGGAGGAGCTGCCGCTCGGCGTCGTGCCCGACGCCTCCGGCAGCGGCACCGTGATGATCACCGCGCAGCCGGGCGTGCCGCTGCTCCCGGCGTTCGGCGTCGGCTCCGCGCGCCGGCACCGGGACCTCGGGCACCGGCCGCTCCGCGGTCCAGAGCGGCTGCGCCGGGACGTCGACACCCCTGAGGACCTCGAGGCCGCGATCCGTCTCGGCGTCGGCCGCCACACCGCGGCGCTGCTCGGCCTCGTCCGCTCCGTCTAGCGAGCACCCTGCGGACTCGCGAGCGCGCTGCAGCCTGCTCGGGAGTCCGTGCAGTGCTCGCGAGGGCGCTCCCGGACCTGCCAGCGGCCCCCGAGGGCGACGCGGCACACTGACCTCATGCCCGACGACGCGCGTTCCCGCCACGAGCAGCCCCGCCTCGAGCAGGGCCCCCACGACTCGCCGGACTCGCCCGACTGGATCCACCGCGCGGTCATCTACGGCGTCGACGTGCTGCGCTTCCAGGATTCGGACGGCGACGGGAACGGCGACCTGAAGGGGCTCGTCGACCGACTCGACCACATCGAGCGGCTCGGCGTGGACTGCATCTGGCTGCTGCCCTTCTACCCGAGCGAGCGGCGCGACAACGGCTACGACGTCACGAACCACCTCGGCGTCGACCCGCGGATCGGGGAGCTCGACGACTTCCGGCTCCTCGCCGAGCAGGCGCACGCCCGCGGCATCCGCCTGCTGCTCGACATGGTGCTGCACCACACCTCGAACCGGCATCCCTGGTTCCAGGCGGCGGAGTCGGATGCGCGCAGCCGGTTCCGCGACCACTACATCTGGAGCGAGACCGAACCGCCCGACAGCGAGTCGCAGAGCGCCTTCCCGGGCGAGGCGCACACCGGCGGCGTCTGGACGTGGTCGGAGCGGGCGCGCGCGTTCTACCGGCACCAGTTCTACGACTTCGAGCCCGACCTGCGCATCGCGTCGGACGCGGTGTGGGAGGAGGCCAAGGGCATCCTCGACTTCTGGATCGCCCTCGGCGCCGATGCCTTCCGTCTCGACGCCGCGGGGCTGCTCTTCGCCGACATCGGTCGTCCGCAGGACCAGGCGGATGCGGGGAAGCGCCTCGACGACCTCCGCCGCTACCTGAAGCACCGCGCTCCCGACGTGGCGCTGCTCGGCGAGGTCGACCTCCCGCCGGAGCAGCTGCCGACCTACTTCGATCGCGGACGGATCGACCAGCTGCTCGCGTTCCTGCCGAACAACGCGCTGCTGCACGCGCTGGCCCTCGAGGACGCAGGCCCGCTCTGCGCGGCCGTCGCCCGCCACGACGACGCGGTCGAGCACGGCGCGTGGCGCCAGTTCCTTCGCAACCTCGACGAGCTGAACCTCTCCCACCTGTCCGACGACGACCGCCGGCGGGTGTTCGAGGTCTTCGCGCCCCGGAAGGACATGCAGATCTACGGCCGCGGCATCCGGCGCGGCTGGGCCCCGATGATGGACCACGACCGCCGGGTGCGGATGACGCTGAGCCTGCTGTTCGCGCTGCCGGGTGCGCCGCTGCTCGTCGCCGGGCAGGAGATCGGCACGGGCGACGACCTCGGCCTCGAGGGCCGGGCGGCGGTCCGGCTGCCGATGCAGTGGTCCGCCGAGCCGGGTGGCGGCTTCTCGACGAGCAGCGAGGGCGCGGCGGCGCACCTCGTCACCGACGGTCCGTACGGGACCGCCCGGGTCAACGTGGCGGACCAGGAGCGGGACCCGTCGAGCCTGCTCCACCACGTCCGTGCGCTCATCCGCCTGTGGCGGGAGCATCCGGAGATCGCCTCGCCGCGGGTGGAGCGCCTCGACGCCGATCCGGCCCTCGTCGTGTTCCGGTACGACGGGATCGTCGCCGCCCACAACCTCGCCGCTGAGCCGCGGCCGCTCCCCGAGCTCGTCGCGGGCGGCGAGCTCCTGCTCGGCGACGAGACGACGGACGGGAGGATGCTGCCGGGCTACGGCGTCCGCTGGGTGCGCGTCCGCTGATCAGCGCGGCCGGCGCTCCCGGGACGGCGCTCGTGATCAGCCCCGGCTGATCGACACCCGGTCCACGAGGCCCGTGTACTGGTCCGCGCCCGAGGAGCTCTTCGCGCCGATGTAGAGCGAGCCGGAGTTGGAGATCGACCCGGTCTTCACGGACTTCGAGTAGCTCCTCCCGTCGACGGTCAGCTTGACCGAGCTCGAGGTGCGCGAGCAGGTGATCGCGTGCCAGTCGCCGTCGGCGAGGCTGCCGGAGCTCGAGACGGACCCCTCCGCCGTGGAGCCGCGGAAGTCGCAGAAGGCGGTGCCGCCCTTCAGGATCTCGAACTTGTAGCTGCCGCCGTCGCTCGTGGAGAGCCCCTTGCGGAGCACGTCGTAGTCGCCGACGGACGAGGAGGGCTTGCTCGAGAAGCGGACGTGCACCGAGAAGGAGAAGCTGCCGGTGCCCGGGTTCAGGTCGGACGAGCTCGGCACCGAGACGTAGGAGGGGTGCCCGAAGAAGCCGAAGCCCTTGCCGCCGGAGATCCCCGGCTGGCCGGTCGTCACGCTGTGCAGCGTGCCCGTGTGCCCGTGCCCGGACGCGTCGGCCATCGTGGAGCCGCTGTCGCCCATGTTCCACAGCGCGACCTGCGTCGAGGCGGAAGCGGGCGCGGCGGCCCCGAGGGTGATGGCGAGCGCGGCCGCTGCTGCGCCGATGGCGATCCGTGTGCGCATGATCCTGTGCCTCCGTCGATGGGGTCGAGGGTGGGGGAGGCCGGGTGCGCGCTCCCTCACGGGGACGCTAGTCAGGTGGCGTGCAGGAGAAAAGGGTCAGTTCGTCCGTTGCGCTTCGGGACGCGACGTGCTCGCCAGCTCGAGCGCGGCGGCGGCGATCGCGGCCGACGCCGCGTCGTCGTGCATCCAGAGGGGCACGGCGCCGGACCGGATTCCCGCCTCCGTGAGCGCGCCGAGCGCCGCCTCGTCCGAGCGGTCGACGAGCCAGCCGTCGAGCAGGCCGCCGGCGGTGCGCGGCCCGTAGTGCCGTCCCACCGCGGCCGCGCTCGTCTCGACGCCGATGGCGCGGAGGCAGGCGTCCGCCATCCCGCGGACGGCCGCGCCGCCGATGATCGGGGAGACCCCGACGATCGGCGCCGGCGTGGCGACGAGGGCCTCCCGCATGCCGGGGATGCCGAGGATCGTGCCGACCGAGACCACCGGGTTGGACGGCGCGAGCAGCACGACGCCGGCCCCGGCGAGCGCCGGCGCCACCGCCGGCGCGGAGCGGGCGCTCGCCCCGCCCGCCTGCACGAACCGCTCCGCCGGCAGCGTCGCGCGCGTCCGCACCCACCACTCCTCGAAGTGGAGCTCGCGCGCCTCGCCGTCCTCGTGGACGAGCACGTGGGTCTCGACCTCATCGTCGGTCGCGGGCACGAGGCGCACGCCGAGCGGCCAGCGGGCCGAGAGGCGCTCGACGACCGCGGACAGCGGCAGCCCCTGCTTCAGGAGCGCCGTTCTGGCGATGTGCGTGCCGAGGTCGAGGTCGCCGAGCGTGAACCACGGCCAGCCGACCCCGTAGGCGGCCAGCTCGCCGCTCACCCGCTCGGACTCGTCCGCCCGGCCCCATCCGCGCACCGTGTCGTTCACGCCGGCGAGCGCGTAGAGCAGCGAGTCGAGGTCGGGGGTGATGCGCAGGCCGGCGAGCCACAGGTCGTCGCCGGTGTTGACGATCACGGTGATGTCGGCCGTCGTGCCGCCCTCGCCGTCCGGCCAGGCGGTCCTGGCGTGGTGGCGGAGGCCGCGGACGAACTTCGCGCCCCCGACCCCGCCCGCGAGCACGACGATGCGGGGAGCGGGCACCCGTCGAGCCTACGGACCGGCCGGCGCCGGTTCCTGCGGTGCTCGCGTGCTCGGCACGGCAGGACGTCGCGACGCCGTTCCGGTGCGGATGCGGTCAGCGCGCCTCGGCGATGCGCACGGTGTTGCCGGAGGGGTCGCGGAAGGCGCAGTCGCGCGGGCCCCACGGCTGGGCGATGGGCTCCTGCAGCACCTCGGCGCCGGACGCCCGCACCTTCTCGAAGGTGCCGTCGAGGTCGTCGGTGCGGAGGAACACCGGCGGCAGCGACCCCTTCACGAGCAGCTCGTGGATCGTGTCCGCCTCGGCGGGGGAGCGGCCGGCGGCGGGGTCGGTGAGCACGAGGTCCGGCCCCTCGGCCGAGCCGAGCGTCACCCAGCGGGAGCCGCCGGCGGAGACGTCGGCACGCACCTCGAAGCCGAGCGCGTCGCGGTAGAACGGCAGCGCCTGCTCGAGGTCGCCGACGGTGATCATCGTGTAGTTGAGCGAGACGGGCATGCGTCGAACGCTAGGACCGCGCGGCCACCGGCGCTTCTCCGATCCTGCTCGATCGTCGCGGCCGGCCGAGCACCTTCGCCATGCAGCTCGGCATCGCCTCGAGGCCGTCGTGCGTGCGGGCGCGGTAGGCGGACGGCGGCTCGCCGACGAGCTCGGTGAACCGCGAGCTGAACGAGCCGAGCGAGGTGCAGCCCACCGCCATGCAGGCCTCGGTGACGCTCGAGCCGGCGCGGAGCAGCGCCATCGCCCGCTCCACCCGCCGGGTCATGAGGTAGCCGTAGGGCGTCTCCCCGTAGGCGTCCTTGAAGCGCCGCGAGAAGTGGGCGGGGGACATCGCGGCGCGCTGCGCCATGGTCACGACGTCGAGCGGGAGCGCGTAGTCGACGTCCATGAGGTCCTTGGCGCGCCGCAGGAACGTGAGCTCCTGGATCCGCTGCGGGGACACGAGCGGGACGGTACCAGCCCCGGACCTCCTACGCTCGGGGTCGTGACCGTCCTCCTCGCCCTGCACGTCGTGGCCGCCGTCTTCCTCGTCGGCCCGATGGCGATCCTGCCCATGAGCGGCCTCCGCGCGATCCGCAGCGGCCAGGCCGGCCAGGTGATGACCCTCGCGCGGTCCACCAACCTGCTGTCGATCCTGTCGGTGATCGTCGTGATCCTCGGCTTCGCGCTGATGGGCCTCGCCCCCGCGAAGGACCACCTCACGATCGTCACCCCGTGGATCCTGATCTCCCTGCTCTGCTGGGCGGCCGCCGCGGCGCTGGACCTCTGGCTCGTCGTGCCGACGCTGCGCCGCGCCGCGGAGGCGCTCGAGGGCGGCGAGACGGGAGCCCGCTACCCGGCCGTCGCGGCGGGCTCCGGCATCGCGGCGCTGCTGCTCGTCGCCGTGGTCGTCCTCATGGTCGTCCGCCCCTGACCCCGTCCCTCGATGCGAAGGAGCACCGAATGACCGTCCTCCCCACCGACGCCGCCACGACGCTCGAGCTCGACCGGCGCGTCTTCCACTCCTGGAGCGCCCAGGGCGCCCTCACCCCCTTCGTCATCGCCGGCGCGCACGGCTGCGAGGTGTGGGACGAGGACGGCCGCCGCTACCTCGACTTCTCGAGCCAGCTCGTGAAC
>JBQCCU010000111.1:0-6346 GCA_051961935.1 Amnibacterium sp.
TTGCGGGCGGCCGAAGCGGGCCTGATGGAACGGAAGGTGCAGCGCGTGGAGAAGATCAAGGTCGAAGGCACGGTCGTCGAGCTCGACGGCGACGAGATGACGCGGATCATCTGGCAGTCGATCAAGGACACGCTCATCCACCCCTATCTCGACGTGAACCTCGAGTACTACGACCTCGGGATCGAGAAGCGCGACGAGACGGACGACCAGATCACCATCGACGCCGCGAACGCGATCAAGAAGCACGGCGTCGGCGTCAAGTGCGCGACGATCACGCCGGACGAGGCCCGGGTGAAGGAGTTCGGCCTCAAGAAGATGTGGCGGAGCCCGAACGGCACCATCCGCAACATCCTCGGCGGCGTCATCTTCCGCGAGCCGATCGTCATCTCGAACATCCCGCGGCTCGTGCCCGGCTGGAACAAGCCGATCGTGATCGGCCGCCACGCCTTCGGCGACCAGTACCGCGCCACCGACTTCCGGTTCGAGGGGGAGGGCACGCTCACCATCAGCTTCCAGCCGAAGGACGGCGGCGAGGCGCAGTCGTTCGAGGTCTTCCAGTCCCCGGGCGGCGGCGTCGCGATGGCGATGTACAACCTCGACGAGTCGATCCGCGACTTCGCCCGCGCGAGCTTCAACTACGGCCTCGCCCGCAACTACCCCGTCTACCTCTCCACCAAGAACACGATCCTCAAGGCCTACGACGGCCGCTTCAAGGACCTGTTCCAGGAGATCTTCGACGCCGAGTACAAGGAGCGCTTCGACGCCGCCGGCCTCACCTACGAGCACCGGCTCATCGACGACATGGTCGCGTCCTCGCTGAAGTGGGAGGGCGGCTACGTCTGGGCGTGCAAGAACTACGACGGCGACGTCCAGTCCGACACCGTCGCCCAGGGCTTCGGCTCGCTCGGCCTCATGACGAGCGTGCTCACCACCCCGGACGGGAAGGTCGTCGAGGCGGAGGCGGCGCACGGCACGGTCACGCGCCACTACCGCCAGTACCAGCAGGGCAAGCCGACCTCGACGAACCCGATCGCCTCGATCTACGCGTGGACGCGGGGCCTGAGCCACCGCGGCGAGCTGGACGGCAACCAGGCGCTCATCGACTTCGCGGACACCCTCGAGGACGTCGTGGTGAAGACCGTCGAGAGCGGGGCCATGACAAAGGACCTCGCGCTCCTGGTCGGCCCCGACCAGCAGTGGCAGACGACCGAGGAGTTCCTCGCGACCCTCGCCGACAACCTGAAGGCCCGCCTCGGCTGAGGCCGGCGCGACGCGAAGGGCGGGTGCCTCCCCGAGGGGAGGCACCCGCCCTTCGTCGTGGGGACGTCAGCCCGAGATCGCCGACTGCTGCCCGCCGACCTGCTGGGTCGTGCCGGAGGTGGTCACCTCGATCTTGCGCGGCTTGGCCCGCTCGCTCACCGGGATGGTGACGAGCAGCACGCCGTTCTCGTAGGACGCGGTGATGTGCTCCGTGTCGACGCCCTGGCCGACGTTCAGCTGCCGCAGGAACGAGCCGCTCTGCCGCTCGCGGGCGAGCCACTTCACGCCCTCCGTGCTGCGCAGGGTGCGCTCGGCCCGGATGGTGAGCAGCTGCCCGTCGACGTCGATGTCGACGGAGCCCGGGTCGATGCCGGGGAGGTCGGCGGCCAGCACGTAGTGGTCGCCGTCGCGGTAGAGGTCCATCGGCATGAGCCGGGGTCCCTGCCGCGTGTCGAGCAGCGTGGACGCCATGCGGTCCAGCTCACGGAACGGGTCGAAGGTCGTCGCCATGGGAACTCCTCTCGAAGAAGAACCGGATGTCACCGGCAGCGGTCGCCGGACGACTTGAGTGTACCTCGCTCAAGTCGACCGGCGCTAGCACTCGGCGTATCCGAGTGCCAGTGCTGGGCGAACTCCCAGGAGGGCGGACGGCTCTCCCGCCAGGGTGGAAGGCCATGCACTAGGTTCTCGGTCCGAGACCCCGCACCCCCTCCGATCGGACGACATATGGGCGCACTGATCTACGGCACGAACGCCCCGATCCCCGTCGACGACCGCGCGCTCATGCACCTGCAGCTCGTCATCTACTCGAAGCTGCGCGCCCAGGAGTCGTTCGCGTTCAACTGGCGCGACGAACCGGGCGTCGGCGACGGCCACGGCTCCGTCTGGATCTCCCCCGGCGTGCCGATCATCTTCAAGTACGCGGGCAGCCGCGACCCCGCCGTGAACCGGGAGTGGCTGCGCGTGCTCCGCGAGAGCGCCAACCAGCCGTCCGGCCTCCGGCTCATCCCCGAGCCGCCCGCGGCTCCCGGCCGCTCGGATCAGGGGGGCGCGTGAAGCACATCGCCTACACCGACACGGTGATCGACACGGAGGGCCGGCTCGCCGACCTCGTGCTCGAGTACGCGAAGGTGCTCGCCGGCACCGGTTCGGCCGACACGATCAGCATCCCGTACCGGACGGAGTCGGGGGCGATCGAGCGGATCACCATGCTCGTGGGGCCGGCCAGCCAGCTCACCAGCTGGGGCGAGGACGACGGGGAACGGCTCGGTCCGGACGCCGACGCCGCCGCCGGCGAGCTCGAGCGCCTCATCCGCGCCCGCACGCCGGGGTTCGTACCGACGGAGGCGAGCCCGAGCGGCGAGGCGATCGACGACTTCGACGACCTCGATCCGGTGTGACCGTCAGCGGAAGATGATCGTCCGCCGGCCGTCGAGCAGGATGCGGTGCTCGGCGAACCACTTGACCGCCCGGGTGAGGGTGCGGCTCTCCTCGTCCTGACCGATCGCGACGAGCTCGCGCACCGAGGACGAGTGGTCGACCCGCACGACGTTCTGCTCGATGATGGGGCCCTCGTCGAGGTCGCTGGTCACGAAGTGCGCGGTGGCCCCGATCAGCTTCACGCCGCGCTCGTGCGCCTGCTTGTACGGGTTCGCGCCCTTGAAGCCGGGCAGGAACGAGTGCTGGATGTTGATCGCCCGGCCCGCGAGCCGTTCGCAGAGCTCGGGGGAGAGGATCTGCATGAACCGGGCGAGCACCACCAGCTCGATGTCGTGCTCCTCCACCGCCGCGACGATCCGCTCCTCGAACGCCGCCTTCGTCGCCGGCGAGGTGATCGCATGCGACTCGAACGGCACGCCCGCGTAGGCGGCGAGACCGCCGAGGGTCGCGTGGTTGCCGAGCACGAGCGGGACGTCGATCGGCAGGTCGCCGGACCGGCGGCGGAACAGCAGGTCGTTCAGGCAGTGCGCCGCGGTCGAGACGAGCACGAGGGTGCGCGCCGGCCGGCCGACCACGTCGAGCCGCCACTCCGCGCCGAACCGGTGCGCGACCGGCGCGAGCACCGCGGCGAACCGCTCCCGCGGCACCTCCGCCTCCACCTGCAGGCGGATGAAGAAGCGGCCCGTGTCGGCGCTCGAGAACTGCTGGCTCTCGGTGATGTTGCCGCCGGCCTCGACGATCGCGCCGCTCACGGCGTGCACGATGCCCGGCCGGTCAGGGCAGGCGAGGGTCAGCACCCAGTGCGTGCTCGCGCTCACGGCGCTCACTGTATCCACAGCGGCCTCGCGTCCCCGGCGCGCAGCCGCGCAACCTCCGTCGTTTATGGTGATGCCACCGCTCCCCGGAAGGGCCCCTCGTGATCGACCGCACCGCTCTCGACGCCGAGATCCCCGCGGATGTGCGTCCGACCGCCGACCGGATCGTCGAGGCGGTCGCGACCGTGATCGACGGCAAGGACGACGTCATCCGCGCGGCGCTCGCGGTGATGCTCGCGGGCGGTCACCTGCTGATCGAGGACGTGCCCGGGGTGGGCAAGACCGTGCTCGCGAAGGCGCTCGCCAAGGCCACGGGCGGCACGGTGAGCCGCATCCAGTTCACGCCCGACCTGCTGCCGTCCGACGTCACGGGCGTCTCGGTGTTCGACCAGAACCTCGGCCGGTTCGAGTTCAAGCCGGGCGCGGTGTTCGCGAACGTGGTCATCGGCGACGAGATCAACCGCGCCTCCCCGAAGACGCAGTCGGCGCTGCTCGAGTGCATGGAGGAGGCGCAGGTCACCATCGACGGGGAGACCTGGCCCCTGCCGCAGCCGTTCACGGTGGTCGCGACGCAGAACCCCGTCGACATGGAGGGCACCTATGTGCTGCCCGAGGCGCAGCGCGACCGGTTCATGGCCCGCATCTCCATGGGCTACCCCGACCAGGACGCGGAGCGCGCCATGCTCCGCTCGCACGACCGCACCGAGCCGATGGACGCCCTCGAGCCCGTGCTCGCGCCCGGCCAGATGGCGGCGCTCGCCCGGGCCGTGCGGACCGTCTTCGTCTCCCACGCCGTGGAGACCTACGTGCTGCAGATCGTCGCCGGCACCCGCACGCACGCCGAGGTGCGGCTCGGTGCGAGCCCCCGCGCGAGCCTCCAGCTCGTCCGCGCCGCGAAGGCCGCCGCGCTGCTCGACGGCCGGGACTTCGTGCTCCCCGACGATGTCGAGGCGCTCGCCGCGACCGTGCTCGCCCACCGGCTCGTGCTGCGCCGTGCCGGCCTCGACGTGCGCGAGGGCCAGACCGAGGCGGCGCGCCGCATCGTCGACCGGGTGGTGAAGGCGACGCCCGTCCCGCTGCAGTGATGCGCCGGCGGCTGCCACCTGTCCGGCTCACCCGTCGCGGCTGGGGCCTGCTCGTCACGGCCCTGGTCGGCCTCCTCGTCGCCTACGCGTCGGGCTGGCCGGCGCTGCTCGCGGTCTCCCTGTTCCTCGCCGCGCTCGTCGGCGCCGGCCTGCTGTCCGTGGCGCTCGCGCCCACGCGCGCCACCGCGGAGCGACGCCTCGCGCCGGACGTGACGGAGCCGGGCCGGCCCGTCGCCGTGCGGCTCACCATCGCGGGCCACGCGTCCGCCGGCGCCGAGTGGCACGACGAGACGCCCCGCCGGCTCGAGGTGGTGGGCGCCGCGAGCGGCCGGCTGCCCCGCCTCGGGGGCGGGCGCGGCGCCGTCGAGGTCGAGTACGGGGTCGTCGCGCGGCGACGTGGCCGGGTGCCGGTCGGCCCGCTGCTCGTCGAGCGGACCGATCCGCTCGGGGTCGCGTCGGCGAAGCGACGGTCGGGTGCCGCGGCGACGCTCACGGTGCTGCCGGTCGTGCACGACGTGGTGCCGCCGGTCGCCGCGACCCGGGTCGACCTCGACCCGGACGCCACGAGCGTGTTCGGGATGGTGGGCGAGCAGCGCGACATCATCGCGCGGGAGTACCGCTCCGGCGATCCGCTCCGCAGCGTCGACTGGCGCTCCACCGCCCACCGCGGGGAGCTGATGGTGCGGGCGGAGGCCGCCGCGGCGGCGGTCTCCACGGCGCTCGCGTTCGACACGCGCGAGGCGGTCTGGGCGGACGAGCGCACCTTCGAGTGGGGCGTCGAGGCGGCCGCGTCGCTGCTCGCCGCGGTCGGCCGCCGCGGCTCGTCGGTCCGCTTCGTGCAGGACGCCCGCGACGCGCTCGTCACCGACGCCGATCGGGCGCTCATCGCCCTCGCCACCATCGACCGCGTCGAGGACGGCCCCGGTCCCGCCGGCCTCGTGCGCCGCATCCGCGGCCAGGACGTGCAGGTGCTGCACCTGCTCACCGGGGTCGGCGCCGCGCGCGAGATCGGGGGCCTGCCGCCGCTCAGCCAGGGCACCGTCGGCATCGTGTCGCTCGTCGGCGTGCCCCTGGAGGCCGTCCCCTCGGCGCGCGGCTGGCGCATCGAGGTGCTGGACCCCACCCGCCCGATCGAGGAGGCCTGGGCCCATGCCTGACCGCCGCGGCGCGGCGCCGGTCGTGGCCGCCGACGGGCGGGGGGAGGGGCTGCTCTCCACGGCGGGGGCTGCGGCGGTGCTCGTCGCCACGCTGTCGTTCCTGCCGATCGTGCAGGGCACCGACTGGTGGTGGGCCGCACTCGTCTTCGTCGTCGCGGCGACGGGGGTGAGCGCCTGGGCGCGGGCCGCCGGCGCCCCGCCCGCCGCCGGGGCCGTGCTCGGGCTCACCACGATCCCGCTGCTCGCCACGGCGTTCGACGGGCAGGGCCGCGGTCTGCTGCTGCTCCTCCCGACGACCGGCTCGTCGAGCGCGGTGCTCCAGGTGCTGAACGACGCGTGGGCGCAGATCTACGCCGACTCGGTGCCCGCCGAGTCCACGCCGGGCATCGTGCTCCTCATCGCCGCGGGCGCCGCGGCCGCGGCCGTGCTCGTCGACCTCGTGGCCGTCGGGCTCCGCGCCCCGCTGCCCGGGATGCTCGTCGTGCTCGCCCTCACCATCGTGCCGGGCCGGTCGCTGCACACCGGCACGAACGGCTGGCAGCTCGCCGCCGTGGCCGTCGCGGTGCTGCTCGTGTTCGCGGCGGTCCGC
>JBQCCU010000112.1:0-11135 GCA_051961935.1 Amnibacterium sp.
GTCGGCGATCGCTCAGTCCGGCTGCGCGCCCCCTCTCACGGAGCCGGCTTCGTGCCGGCCGCGCAGCGCGCGAGGCCGGGGACGCGGATGCGCCCGGCGCGCTCGAAGGCGGCGGAGGCCGTCACGAGTCGCCGCCACACGCGCTGCGCGGCCGCGTCGTCGAGGCGCCGGAGCGCTGCCGCCACGAGGGAGGCGTGCTCGCTGATCATCGCCGCGTACTCCTGCGCCGACGCGGTGACGGCCTCGACCGGCACCTCGCGCTCCGCCACGTCGCGGAGCCCGGCCGCGGTGAGCAGCCCGGCGGCCGCGCCGGGGACGGCGAGCCGGAACATCCCCGGCGCGTCCGGGTCCGGTGCCGGGAGCGTCGTCTCGGCGGCGACCGCGTCCAGGGCGATCCCCACCCAGGGGTTCGCGACCCGGTCGGCCCACACCGCGGTGGCGAGGCGGCCGCCCGGCGTGAGCACGCGGACGAGCTCGGCGGTCGCCGCCGCCGGGTCGGGGAAGAACATGTGGCCGAAGCGCACGGAGACGGTGTCGAAGGAGGCGTCCGGGAAGGGCAGGGCGTCGGCGCTGCAGACGACGGTCTCCACCTGCGACATCCCGGCCGCGCGGGCGCGGCGCGCAGCGATCGCGAGCATCTCGGGCGACAGGTCGGCGAGCACCACCCGGGCCGCCGCCGTGGTCCGCGCGACCGTGAGGCCCGGCTCCCCCGTCCCCGATGCGACGTCGAGGTGCCGGTCGCCGGGACCGATCCGCAGGGCGTCGACGAGCGCGTCACCGACCGGGGCGAGCTGGTCCATGATCACCGCGTCCCAGCGGTCCCACCCGTCGGCCAGGGAGGCCCACACCGCGCGCTGCGCGTCCCGGATCCCGTCCGCCGTCGCCATCGGCCCTCCCGGCGCCGCGATGCGCCGGGAGCAGGCAAGCACCCCCGGACGGTCCGGCACAAGGCCTCCACGGAGCGCCTCGGCGGGCCGGGGTCGCGCGACCGGACGGAACGGCCCGTCCCGCCCTGCCGTCGTTCGGAGGGCCGCCGCGTCAGTGGAAGAAGTGACGCTCCCCCGTCAGCAGCATCGCCACACCGGCCGCCTCGACGGCCGCGATCACCTCGGCGTCGCGGACCGAGCCGCCCGGCTGCACGATCGCGCGCACCCCGGCGTCGAGGAGCACCTGCGCGCCGTCGGCTACCGGGAAGTAGGCGTCGGATGCGGCGACCGAGCCGGCGGCGCGCTGCCCCGCGCGGCTGACGGCGAGGTGGCAGGAGTCGACGCGGTTCACCTGCCCCATCCCGATGCCGACGGCGGCCCCGCGGTCCGCGAGCAGGATCGCGTTCGACTTCACCGACCGGCACGCCTTCCAGGCGAACACGAGGTCCGCGAGCGTGGCCGCGTCGACGGGATCCCCCGTCACCTGGCGCCATGTGGACGGGTCGAGGGCGGTGAAGCGGTCCGGCTCCTGCACGAGCACGCCGCCCGAGACCTGCCGGAACTCGGTGGTGGGCAGGGCGAAGCCGGTCGGCAGCTTGAGGATGCGGATGTTCTTCTTCGCCGACAGCACCGTCAGCGCGGCCGGCTCGTAGTCCGGCGCCACGATCACCTCGGTGAAGATCTGCGCGACGGCCTCCGCCATCCCGAGGGTGACCGTGCGGTTCGCGGCGATGACGCCGCCGAAGGCCGAGACGGGGTCGCAGTCGTTCGCCCGCCGGTGCGCGGCCGCGATCGGGTCGGGGGCGCGGGGCGGGGCGACGGCGATGCCGCACGGATTCGCGTGCTTCACGACGGCGACGACCGGCTCGTCGAAGTCGAGCACGGCGCGCACGGCCGCGTCGGCGTCGACGTAGTTGTTGTCGCTCATCTCCCGGCCGGGCAGCTCCTCGGCCTGCGCGAGGCCGCGACCGGCGGGGTCGCGCCACAGCGACGCGGCCTGGTGGGCGTTCTCGCCGTAGCGCAGGGGCGTGACGGTGAAGCGGAAGTCGCCCTCCACCGTCTCGGCGCCCTCGGCCGCCTCGCCCGAGAGGAACCAGTCGGCGATCGCGCGGTCGTAGTCGGCGATGCGCCCGAACGCGGCCGCGGCGAGCGCGCGCCGCTCGGCGAGGGTCGTGCCGCCCGCGGCGAGCGCGGCGACGATGCCGTCGTACTGCGCGACCGAGGTCACGACGGCGACGTTCGCGTGGTTCTTCGCCGCGGCGCGCACGAGCGTGGGGCCGCCGATGTCGATCTGCTCGATCACCGCCTCGTCCGCCGCCCCCGACGCGACGGTGCGCTCGAAGGGGTAGAGGCTGGAGACGACGAGCTCGAACGGCAGGATGCCGAGGCCGGCGAGCTGCTCGGCGTGCTCGGGCCGGTTCAGGTCCGCGAGGAGCCCGGCGTGGATCGCGGGATGCAGGGTCTTCACCCGCCCGTCGAGGCTCTCCGGGAACCCGGTGACCTCCGCGACCTCCGTGACGGCGAGGCCGGCGTCCACGAGCGCCGCGGCGGTGGACCCGGTCGAGACGAGCGCGACGCCCGCGTCGGCCAGGGCGCGGCCGAGCTCGACGAGGCCGCGCTTGTCGCTCACGGACAGCAGCGCCCTGCCGATCCGGATCCGGTCCCGCTGTCCGCTCATCCCACTGCCTCCGTCGTCTCGGTCAGGTCGATCCGCCCGGTCGCCACGCCCTCGAGCACGTCGGCGAGCAGCCGGCGCTCGACGGGCTTGATCCGGTCGTGCAGCACGCCCTCGGTGTCGCCGGGCCGCACGGGCACCCGCTCGCGGGCGAGCACCGGGCCGCTGTCGACGCCGTGGTCGACGACGATCACGCTCGCTCCGGTCTCCGCGGCGCCCGCCGCGAGCGCGTCGCGGACCGCGTGCGCGCCCGGGAACTCGGGCAGGAACGCCGGATGCGTGTTGATCAGCCGGGGTGCGAGCGCGTCGACGACGTTCCGCGGCAGCAGCCGCATGAGGCCGGACAGGACGACGACGTCGGGCCGCCACTTCGCGATCTCGGCGAGCAGCGCCTGCCCCCACGCGTCCCGCGACGGGTAGGCGGGGTACGGCACCAGGAAGGACGGCACCCCGAACTCGTCGGCGTGCACGAGGCCGGGCGCATCGCGGTCGGCACCGACCGCGACGACGTGCACCGGGAACCGCGGATCCGCGCAGCGCTCGAGCAGGGCACGCAGGTTCGTACCGCTCCCGGAGATCAGCACGACGACCGAGAGCACCTGCGGAAGCCTAGCGGGCGCCCTCCGCCGGGCCGGATCCGCGCTCCCGCCTCCGCACGGCGGCGACGCCGGCGAGCGCCCCGACGCCGACCTCCACGGCGGCCCGCCACGCGACCTGCAGGGCGTCCGGGCCCACCGTGGCCAGCCGCCCTGGCCCGATCGCCCCGGACGCGGCGAGCGAGAGGGCGCCGAGCAGCAGGCCGGCCACGGCTCCGGCGACGGCGGCGGCGAGCGCCGAGGCGCCGGCGCCGACCGGGCCGTCGGCGCGCAGTCGCAGCGCGACGCCGAACCCGACGCCGGCGAGCACCGGCACGAGGATCGCGGCGAGCCCGAAGGGACCCACGCCCTGCGGCAGCGCCCCGAGCAGCGGCAGCGACGGCAGCGGGCCGACGGCCGTGCCGAGCGGACCCACGGACGAGCCCGCCCCGAGCGCGAAGCCCGCACCCGTGAGCCACGCCCCCGCCCAGACGACCACGGTGGGCAGCAGCGCGACCTGCAGCACGGTGAGGGCGAGGCCGCCCGCGATGCCGGCGGAGGACGACTCGTACAGGCCGACCACGGCGGGCAGGTGCGTGGCGAGCAGCACGACGACGGCGAGCGCGGCGGCGGCGAGCACGACCGCGGCCGCGCCCGCCCCGCCGCGGAGCCCGGCGGCGAGCGGCCCGGCGCGCAGGAGGCCGCGTCCGGGCCGCAGCCCGGCGGTGAGGCCCGCGCCGTACACGAGGGCGGGGAGCACGAGCGCCTGCACGGGCGCGGGCGCCCCCTTCGCGAGGAGCAGCAGGAGCGCGGATGCGAGCAGGACGACGAGCACCCCGGCGGCGGCGGCCGGGCCGGGCAGCGCCGTGGCGACCGCACGCCGTCCCGCCCGCACGCCGAGCAGCAGCGTGCCGAGCGCGGGGCCGAGCAGCGCGATCGTGACGGGGAACGCCGGCGAGGCCGGCACGGTCACGTCGACGCCGTGCCCGAGGAACCAGACGTCCGCGGCGCCGGCAAGGAACACCGTCCAGGGTGCGGCCGCGCCGAGGCCGGCCCATGCCACCAGTGCGGCGAGCACGAGGACCCCGAACGGCAGCGCGACGGCGACCGCCGCGTCGACGGCGCCGACGAGCGGCGCCGTCCAGCGGGCGGACGGGCGTTCGGCGCGCACGGCGCCGCGGAGGGTGTCGATGTCGATCCGGGGATGCTAGGCGACGGGCTCGTCGCGGCGCGGTCGCACCGCCGCGCCTCAGCCGGCGAAGACCTCGCGCATCAGCGCCGCGGTCTCGCTCGGGGTGCGGCCGACCTTCACGCCCGCCGCCTCGAGCGCCTCCTTCTTGGCCTGCGCGGTGCCGGCGGAGCCGGACACGATCGCGCCCGCGTGGCCCATCGTCTTGCCCTCGGGGGCGGTGAAGCCCGCGACGTAGGCGACGACCGGCTTCGTCACGTTCTGCCGGATGAAGTCGGCCGCGCGCTCCTCGGCGTCACCGCCGATCTCGCCGATCATCACGATCGCCTTCGTCTCGGGGTCCGCCTCGAAGGCGGCGAGGGCGTCGATGTGGGTGGTGCCGATGATCGGGTCGCCGCCGATGCCGACGGCGGTCGAGATGCCGATGTCGGCGAGCTCGAACATCATCTGGTAGGTCAGGGTGCCGGACTTCGAGACCAGCCCGATCGGGCCGGGGCCGGTGATCGTCGCCGGGATGATGCCCGCGTTCGACTTGCCGGGGCTGATCACGCCGGGGCAGTTCGGGCCGATGATCCGGGTGGCGCCGCCCTTCGACTTGGCGAGCGCCCAGAACTCGGCGGAGTCCTTCACGGGGATGCCCTCGGTGATGACGACGCAGAGCGGGATGCCCGCCTCGACCGCCTCGACGACGGCCGCCTTCGCGAAGGCCGGCGGCACGAAGACGACGCTCGTGTCGGCGCCGGTCTCCGCCATCGCCTCGGCGACCGTGCCGAAGATCGGCAGGGTCGTGCCGCCGATCTCGACCGTCGTGCCGGCCTTGCGCGGGTTCACGCCGCCGACGACCTGCGCGCCGGAGGCGAGCATCCGCGTCGCGTGCTTCGTGCCCTCGGAGCCGGTGAGGCCCTGGACGATGATCTTCGTGTCCGTCCCGATCAGGATCGACATGCCTCGCGTCTCCTTCAGGCCGCAGCCAGCTCGGCGGCCTTCTCGGCCGCGGCGTCCATCGTGTCCACCACGGTGACCAGCGGGTGCGCCGCCTCCGCGAGGATCCGGTGCCCCTCCTCGACGTTGTTCCCGTCGAGCCGGACGACGAGCGGCTTGTTCGCCTCGTCGCCGAGCTTCGCGAGCGCGCCGACGATGCCGTTCGCGACGGCGTCGCAGGCGGTGATCCCGCCGAACACGTTCACGAAGACGCTCTTCACCTGGGGGTCGGTGAGGATGACGTCGAGCCCGGCCGCCATCACCTCGGCGGACGCGCCGCCGCCGATGTCGAGGAAGTTCGCGGGCTTCACGCCGCCGTGCTTCTCGCCGGCGTAGGAGACGACGTCGAGGGTCGACATGACGAGGCCCGCGCCGTTGCCGATCACGCCGACGGAGCCGTCGAGCTTCACGTAGTTGAGGTCGTGCGCCTTCGCCTTGGCCTCGAGCGGGTCGACGTCGCCGGCCTCCGCGAGCGCCTCGTGCTCCGGGTGGCGGAACCCGGCGTTGGCGTCGAGCGTGATCTTGCCGTCGAGGGCGATGATCTCCCCGGTCTCGGTGAGCACGAGCGGGTTGACCTCCACCAGCGTGGCGTCCTCGTCCCGGTAGACCTGCCACAGGCGCTCGAAGACCGGCGCGACCTTCGCGACGAGCTCCTCCGGGAAGCGCGCCTCGCGGGCGATCGCCTCGGCCTTCTCCGGGGTGACGCCGGTCAGCGGGTCGACCTCGACGCGGGCGAGGGCCTCCGGGCGCTCGACGGCGAGCTCCTCGATCTCCATGCCGCCCTCGTACGACGCGAGCGAGAGGTAGGAGCGGTTCGCGCGGTCGAGCAGGATCGAGATGTAGAACTCCCGGTCGATGCGGGCGCCGGCGGCGACCATGACGCGCTTCACGACGTGGCCCTTGATGTCGAGCCCGAGGATGCGCTCGGCGGCCTGCTCGGCCTCCTCCGGGGAGTGGGCGACCTTGACGCCGCCGGCCTTGCCGCGGCCACCGGTCTTGACCTGCGCCTTCACGACGACCGTGCCGCCGAGCCGTTCCGCGGCCGCGCGGGCCTCTGCGGGGGTGTCGGCGACGATGCCCGCGAGCACGGGCACGCCGTAGTGCTCGAACAGGTCGCGCGCCTGGTACTCGAAGAGATCCACCGTGCACGTCCTCCATCCGGATCGGAACCGGGTAAGGAGCCTACCCCGGGGCTCCTGACCGCCTTCCTGCAGCGGATCCGGTCGCCGCCTCCGCGCGTTGCCGCGTCAACCTTCGGCCGAATACAGTTCCTTCATGGCCGAGGAGCTCACCCAGGGCGAGGCGTCGACGTGGCGCTTCATCCAGCGACTCACCGACCTCGCACAGGGCGTGGTGGAGTCGGAGATCCGCGCCGCCGCGGACCTCTCCACGTCGGAGTTCGACGTGCTCCGCTGCCTCCTCGACGCCCCGAAGCGGGAGCTGCGCCAGAACGAGCTCGCGGCGCTGCTCGGCTGGGACAAGAGCCGCCTCTCGCACCAGCTCACGCGGATGGAGCACCGGGAGCTCATCGAGCGCCGTAAGGCCGGCCGCATCCACGCGGTCACGATGACCCGCCTGGGCCAGCAGAAGTTCGAGCTCGCCGGGTCCGCGCACGTCGCGGCGGTGCGGGCGCTGCTCGTCGACCACCTCTCGAGCGACGAGCGGGAGGCCCTGCTGCGCAGCGCGGCGGCCGCCGAGCCGCCGGCGCCCCCCGCGCACGTGCCGAGCGCGGCCGCGGCACCGGCGAAGGCCGCCGCCGCGAAGACCGGCACCGCGCCGAAGCGCGTGCTGCGCCCCCGCGTCGGCTGACGCGGCGCGGCTCAGTCGTCGGTGATGAGTCGCTTGCCGAGGCCCGTCGCGCCGTCCTCGGCGTACCCGATCCGCCGGTAGAACGTCGCGACCGGCTCGTTGCCGCTCCGCACCTGCAGGTTCACCTTGGGGCATCCGAGGGCGACGAGCCGCGCCTCCACCTCGGCCATCAGGGCCCGGCCGACGCCCGTCCCCTGCAGCGCGGGTTCGACCGCCACGTAGTCCCTGTCGCACGGCCGTCACGGCGCCTTCGCGCCGCGACGGAACCGGCTCCAGGGGCCCAGACCCACCCGCGGTGCCCGTCGTAGCCCGCCATCGCGGTGGCCACCACCGCGTCGTCGCGCTCCAGCACGAGGAACAGCTCCGGCTGCACGGGCGAGCTTCCGCTCGATGTCGCGATGCGGGTCGTTCCAGGGCCGGACGAGGCCGCAGCGCCGCCACAGGCCGACGACCGCCTCGGTGTCGGCCCGGCCGAACGCTCGGATGCGGTCGGACACGACTAGAGCTTCGTGATCGGCGCGACCTTGATCAGCAGCCGCTTGCGGCCGGCGGTGTCGAACTGCACCTCCGCGATCCGCTTCGCCGCGAGCCCGGTCACGCCCACGACGCGACCCTCGCCGAAGTCGTCGTGGCGCACCCGGTCGCCGACCGCGAGCTCGAGGTCGCCGTTGTCGCGCACCTTGCCGGTGACGCGGTTCGCCCACTCCGTCTTCGGCTTGGCCTGCGCCTGCTCACCGCCACCGCTGCGCCCGGACCAGGCGAGGCTGCCGGCGACCCGCGTGCCGCCCGGGCCGGTCATGCCAGGCGACTGCCGCCACTCGACGAGGTGGCCGGGGATCTCGGCGAGGAAGCGGCTCGGCGACGTCACCGACGTGTCCCCGAAGGTCGAGCGCGTCATGGCGAGGGACAGGTGGAGGCGCTCCCGAGCCCGGGTGATGCCGACGTAGAACAGGCGGCGCTCCTCCGCGGGGCCGCCGGGCTCGTTCGCGGACATGCGGTGCGGCAGCAGCTCCTCCTCGACGCCGGTGAGGAACACCGCCCGGAACTCGAGCCCCTTCGCCGTGTGCAGCGTCATCAGCGAGACGGTGCCGCTCGAGTCGTCGAGCTCGTCGGCGGCCGCGACGAGCGACACCTCGGTGAGGAAGTCGAGGAGGGTGCCGTCGGGGTTGTTCCGCTGGAACTCCTTCGTCACCGCGAGGAGCTCCTCGATGTTCTCGACGCGCGCCTCGTCCTGCGGATCGCGGCTGGCGCGGAGCACGTCCACGTAGCCGCTCCGCTTCAGCAGCAGCGCGAGCACGTCGAACACCGGCACCGGCGCCATGCCCGGATCGGGCGGCGCGGTGAGCAGCGTGGCCTCGTCGAGCAGCTCGGACAGGTCCGTGATCGCCTTCGTGACCTTGGGCCCGAGCCCGAGCTCGGCCGCGTGGCGCAGCGCCTCCCGGAACACCATCCCGTTGCGCTCCGCGTACGCGGCGAGCTGCGTCTCCGTCGCCGGCCCGATGCCGCGCTTCGGGGTGTTCAGGATGCGGCGCACGGCGAGGGAGTCCGCCGGGTTCGCCACCGAGATGAGGTAGGCGAGGGCGTCCTTGATCTCGGCCCGCTCGTAGAACTTCGTGCCACCGAGGATCCGGTACGGCACCGCGGAGCGGATGAGGATCTCCTCCAGCGCTCGCGTCTGCGCGTTCGTGCGGTAGAACACCGCGACGTCGCGGTACTCCATGCCCTCGTCGTGGAGCCGCTCGATCTCGTCCGCGACGAACTGGGCCTCGTCGTGGGCGGAGTAGCCGGTGAAGCCGATGATCTTCGCGCCCGCGCCGTCGGTGGTGAACAGGTTCTTCGGCTTGCGGTCGAAGTTGTTCGCGATGACGGCGTTCGCCGCGTCGAGGATCGTCTGCGTCGAGCGGTAGTTCTGCTCGAGCAGCACCACCTTCGCGTCGGGGTAGTCGTGCTCGAACTCGACGATGTTGCGGATGTCGGCGCCGCGGAACGCGTAGATCGACTGGTCCGAGTCGCCGACGACGGTGAGCGCGGCGGGCGGGAGGGCGCCGCTCGGCCGGGTGAGCTCGCGGATGAGCGCGTACTGCGCGTGGTTCGTGTCCTGGTACTCGTCGACGAGGATGTGCCGGAACCGCCGCTGGTAGAGCTCCGCGATGTGCGGGAACGCGCGGAACAGGTAGACGGTCTGGGCGATCAGGTCGTCGAAGTCGAACGCGTTCGCCGCGCTGAGGGTGCGGGTGTACTGCCGGAAGATGTCGAGGAACATCGCCTCCTGCGGGTCGGCGGTGTTCGCCTGCCGCGCGAAGGTGTCGACGTCGACCAGCTCGTTCTTCAGCTTCGAGATCTTCGCGGCGACGTTCGCGACGGAGAAGCCGAGCACGTCGGCCTCGAGCTCCTTGATGATCCGCTTGATCAGCGCCCGCGTGTCACCGGAGTCGTAGATCGTGAACCCGCGCGCGTAGCCGAACACCTCGGCCTCGCGGCGCAGGATGCGCACGCAGGCGGAGTGGAACGTGGAGATCCACATCCCCTCGGCGGCCTGCGGCCCCACCAGCGCGCGGACGCGCTCCCGCATCTCACCGGCGGCCTTGTTGGTGAAGGTGATCGCGAGGATCTGGCTCGGCCACGCCTCCCGCGACTCGAGCAGGCCCGCGATGCGGTGGGTCAGCACCCGCGTCTTGCCCGACCCGGCGCCCGCGACGATGAGGAGGGCGTTCCCGCGGTAGAGCACGGCCTCGCGCTGCTGCGGGTTGAGACCCTCGAGCAGCGCCGCGGACTGTTCCACCACCTGCGCCATGGGGATCGATGTTAGGCGCGCGCACCGACGGGCTCTGCCCGCCCGAGCACGCCGCGGGCGAGGTCGGGGTGGTCGGCGAAGACGCCGGCGATCCCGGTCGCGGCGAGCCGCCGCCAGAGCGCCGCGTAGCGTCCGAAGCGTGCGGGTCCGCCCGGGGTCCAGTAGGGCGCGGGCAGGAAGCAGTTCTCGGGCCGCAGCGTCCACGTCCACACCTCGAGGCCGCGCCCGGCCGCCCGCTCGACCAGCGCGCGCTGCACGAGCGGGGTCCGCACGCTGATCCCCGCGAGCCCCTCGAAGCGGGCGAGGTCGCGCAGCTCCTCCCGGAAGCCGACGGGCCGGCCGAGACGCGCCACGGCATCGGGGGCGACGCGGGCGCCGCCGAGCAGCCGGACGAGCGGATGGGGGAGGCCGCGCGCGGCGAGCGAGCGGAGCACCGTCTCCTCGAACGACTCCACGGTGATCGCGGGCGTGCGCGGCGCGGCGGCGAGCGCGGCCGGCAGCAGCTGCTCGAACGGCAGGCCGAGCGCCGCCGACCGCATCGCGTGCTTCAGCTCGATCACGAGCCGGATGCCCGCATCCGCGGCGACGGCGAGCGCGTCGGACAAGCGGAGCAGCCCCTCCCGGCCGTCGAAGCGGGCGCTGCCCGGCCGCAGCCGCGGCAGCCGCTCCCGCGCGGTGAGCGTCGACAGCTCCGCCCACGTGAAGTCCTCCGCGAACCACCCGCGGAGGGCGCGCCCGTCGAGGTCCTTCGCGCGGCGCCGGTCGGCGAACTCGGGCCGGCTCGCCACGTCGGTGGTCCCGGACAGCTCGGGCTCGTGCCGCACGACGAGCTCGCCGTCCCGGGACGCGACCACGTCGATCTCGATCGCATCCGCCCCCTGCTCCACCGCGAGCCGGTACGCCGAGGCGGTGTGCTCCGGCCGGTGACCGGACGCGCCGCGATGCGCGATCACGAGCGGGGGCGCGGTGCTCATGCGGCCAGGGTAGGCGCGGCTCCGCGCCGTGCCCGGCGACGCGCGAGGCGGCTTGTACCGTGAGCGGATGCCGCGACTCACGCTGCGGGGGCGGCCCGCGCCAGAGCCGACGTCGCGGCTGCCGCTGCGCTGGGGCGACTACCGCGGCCGCTACGCCCTGGGCGTTACGCTGCTGCTCGCCGGCGCGGCGCTCGTCGCCCAGACCACCGCGG
>JBQCCU010000113.1:0-3863 GCA_051961935.1 Amnibacterium sp.
TGGTCGAGATGCGGAAGGACGATCGGGGCGGTGTGGAAGTCGGGCCCTGTCCGGTCGACTTCGCTCCGGATGATCTCGAACGAGCCGGTGTCGGGAAGCACCGAGCTCGTCTCGTGCTGATCGCTCATGGTCATCTCCCTCACGCTCTCCGTGAGTCTGAGCGCTCGGGCTCGCTCGGTCGCCGTGACACGACGGCCGGCGCCGGATCGGGGACGGATGGCGGGGCGAGCATGCCTGAACCGAAACTGGACCGCGTTCGCGATCGGCGACGCTCCGCCGGAGCGCTGCGCCTCCCCGCTGTCCCTCGAATAGGGTGCAAGCCGCCCGACGACCGCGCCCTCCCGAAAGGACGCCGCATCACGATGCCGAAACCGGCCCATCAGCGTAAGAAGGTGCGCACCCGTGCCCAGCGCATCCGTCGCCGAATAACCATCGGCGGCGTCGTCGCGCTCCTCCTCGGTGTCGTGGCGGCTGTCGTGCTCTCCATCTACGTCGGCAACCGTGCGCTGATCGCGAAGGACCAACTGACCGCCGCGCAGACGAAACTGACCACCTTCAAGTCGGCCCTCGGGCAGCCGAACGCGCCGAGTACGGCGGCGCTCTACGAGCAGCTGCAGGCGAACACGTCGAAGGCCGCCGATCAGGTGAACGACCCGGTGTGGTCCCTCTACGAGCACATCCCGGTGCTCGGTCCGAACCTGAAGGCCTTCCGGCAGACCTCGGACCTGATCGACGCGCTCGTGCGCAACGGCGTCGGTCCGCTCGCGACCGCCGCGGACGGGATCAGCGTCGACAGCCTCAAACCGAAGAACGGCGCGATCGACATCGCACCGCTGAAGAAGCTCACGCCGGCGATGGCGGACATCGACGACGCGATCACGACCGCCGACCGGAGTGCCGCGGCGATCGACACGAAGGACGTCGTGCCGCAGCTGCAGCAGCCGATCGCGAAGCTGCGGTCGCTGCTGGACCAGGCCGCGCCGGTGACCCACGAGATGCGCAAGGTCATGCCGGTCCTCTATCCGGCGCTCGGCGGGAACGGCGCCCGGCACTACCTCCTGATCTTCCAGAACAACGCGGAGGAGCGCGCGAGCGGCGGCAACCCCGCCTCGATGGCGATGCTCGTCGTCGACCACGGCAAGATCAAACTCGGCCGGCAGGGGAACTCGGGCGACTTCCCGACCTACACGGTGCCGCCGTTCACCCCGTCCGGTCCCGGGAACCGCGACTACTCGAAGATCTACACCAGCTACCTCTCCAAGCACGTGACGAACATCACGATGACGCCGGACTTCCCGACCACCGCGAAGTACGCCCGGGACATGTGGCTGAACGCGTACGGCGGGAAGGTCGACGGCGTCATCTCCTTCGACCCGGTGGCGCTGTCGTACCTGATGAACGCGACGGGGCCGGTCACGCTCGCGGACGGTACGAAGCTCGACTCGTCGAACGCGGTCGACTTCCTGCTCTCCGGGGTCTACGCGAAGTACACGAACCCGAAGATCCAGGACGCCGTCTTCGCCTCGGCCGCGAAGTCCATCTTCGACGCGGTCACGCACGGCCAGGGCACCCCGAAGGCCTACGTCGCGCAGCTGACTCCGATGCTCCAGGACCAGCGCCTGAAGATGTGGAGCGTCCGGTCGGACGAGGAGAAGCTGATCATGACGTCGCCGATGGGCACCATGCTGCCGGCGGACAACACGAAGGCGACGACGGTCGGCGTCTACAACAACGACGACTCCACGTCCAAGATGAGCTACTACATGAACGAGACCGTGGACGTCTCGACGAACACCTGCAAGCCGACGCCGAAGTACACGGTCACGGCGAAGGTCACCAACACGCTCACGCTGGCGAAGGCCTACACGCTGACGCCGTACGTGCTGGCCGCCATGTCGAAGATCCCGTTCGGCGGCGACCGCCAGTGGGTGCAGCTCTACGGGCCGGTCGGCGCCAAGCTCAGCGCGGTCTACATCGACGGTCAGAAGGTGACCTGGGGCAACAACCTGCTGCCCGAGTACAACACGATCTACTCCGCGACCGGCGAGTACATCAAGCGGCCGGCGGTGCAGGGCCACATGTACGGGCGCCCTGTCGGGGTCGTGAGCATCACCATCCCCGCGGCGAGCACGGTGACCGTCAAGGGCGTGTTCACCGGCGGCACCGACACCAGCAAGACGGTCGCCGTCAGCCACACGCCGAAGGTGCGGCCGGTGCCGGTCACGCTGACGCAGGCGAAGTGCGGCTGAGCCGGGTCAGCCGGTGACGCGCTCGCCCTCGCCGTTCAGTGCGGCGAGGGCGCGGCGCAGCACGGTCGACGAGGTCGACATCGTGTACGGGAAGTACACGACCTCCACCCCGACGGCGGCGAACTCGCGCTCCAGGCGCAGGCCCTTCTCAGTGCCGCGCCAGTCGTCGCCCTTGAAGAAGTGCGTGAACCGCACCTCCTTCCAGGTGTCGAGCTTGTCCGGCACCACCTCCGCGTGCACCCGGTCGACGTAGGAGATGTGGCTGACGATCTCCATCCGCTCGGCGAGCGGGATGACGGGGGTGATGCCCTTCGTCAGCTGCAGCATCTCGTCGGAGACGACGCCGGCGATCAGCACGTCGCACTCCGCCTTCGCGTGGCGGAGCAGGTTGAGGTGGCCGATGTGGAAGAGGTCGAAGGCGCCGGCGGCGTAGCCGATACGCAGGGGGGAGTCGGTCACTGAGGGTCCTCTGAAGTCGGGGGAGCGGTCAGGAGGCGAGCGCGTGCTCGGAGGAGAGGTGGGCGGTGCGGGCGATCTCGTCCGCGACGCGGCGGCGGTAGCCGTCGGTCGCGTAGCGGTGCGCCGCGATGGGGGCGAAGGTGGCCGCGGTGCGCCGGAACGTCGACCAGTTCACCGCGACCCGCTGCAGGGCGTCGGCCAGTGCGACCGGGTCGTCCGCATCCACCGAGATGGCGGAGGCGAAGCCGTCGATCGCCTCCGCCAGGCCGCCGATCGCGCTGACGACGACGGGGCGGCCGGCGAGCACGGCCTCGACGGCGGTGTTGCCGAACGGCTCCTCGAGCCGGGATGGCACCACGGCGACGTCGGACCGCTCGAGGGCATTCCACACGGACGACTGGAAGCCGTGGAACACGACCCGATCCGTGAGTCCGGCGCGGTCGACCTGGTCGCGCAGCTGCTGCTCGTACCACTCGTAGCCGGTGAACACCGCGCCCACGAGATCGAGGCGCGCCTCGACGCCGCGCTCGCGGAGGATCCGGAGGGCGTCGACCGCGACGTCGACGCCCTTGCGCGGCGACAGCCGGCCGACGTAGACGATGCGCAGGCCGTCGACCAGCTCCGGGCGCGCGTCCGTCGCCGCGGCAGGACCCGCGACGCCGTTGTAGACGACCGTGGAGCTCCCGTAGAGGGTCGGGGTCACCTCCGTCAGGCTGTCGCGGCTGAACGCGCTGTTGACGAGGATCCGGTCCGCGAGGCGCAGCGGCGCAGCGATGGCGGCCCGCACCACGTTCGGGGCCTGCCGCTCGCTCTCGTGCACGTGGGCGATCACCGGGATCCTGCGTGCCCGGGCGGTGGCGATCCATAGCGGCACGGTGAGCGTCGACACGTAGACGACGTCCGGCCGGAGCCGCTTCAGCAGCCGCCCGATCCGTGCCCACGCCGTCGCCGAGCCGCCGAGGAACCCGGGGAGGTTCCGCGGCTTGACGACGCTCTTGCGCAGCACCGGGGCCGCGAGCAGGACGCCCTCGGCGCCGAGTCGCCGCACCTCGGCGATCAGCGGGCCCTCCGACGGCACCGCGACCACGACGCGCCAGTCCCGTTCGACGAGCGCAGCGACCGTCTCGAGCATCACGCGGTCGGAGCCGTACAGCT
>JBQCCU010000114.1:0-8692 GCA_051961935.1 Amnibacterium sp.
GTCGCTCCGGCCGGAGACCGTGACCGCGATCGCCGTGGACCTCGGGCGCGCGGCGGCGGCCTCCGGGGCCCGCGCCCTCGTCGTCGTGAACGGCGACTGGGGCAACCGTGCGCCCCTGTACACGGCGGTGCGGCGGCTGCAGGACGAGGGCGTGCTGCCCGCGATCGCGCTCGACCATCCCGGCCTCGACGCGGCCGCCGCGCGGCTCCGGCGGAGCCGTCCCGCCGCGCCCGGGCTGATGCACGCCGAGGAGATCGAGACCTCCCTGCTGCTCGCGGCCGCCCCGGAGGCGGTGCGCGCCGAGCGGCCGGACGCCGTCCACCCCGACTTCCCCGCGGACTTCGGGGTCCGCCCGATGCGGATGCGCCCCTTCTCGCCCTCGGGGGTCTTCGGCGACCCCGGACCGGCGCGCGCCGAGCTGGGCCGCGCCCTGCTCGAGGCCGTGCTCGCGGAGTCCCTCCGCGTGCTCGACCCGTTCCTCGCCGCGCTGCCCGCTCAGCCCTTCACGTAGGGGCGTCCGGCCGCGGCGGGGCCGCGCACCCGGCCGACGAGGCCGGCGACCGCGAAGATCGTCACCACGTACGGCAGCGTGAGCAGCACGTCGGAGGGGACGGGGCTGCCGAGGATCCCGAGCGTGTTCTGCAGGCTGCTCGCGAACCCGAACAGCAGCCCGGCGAGCGACGCGCGCCACGGGTCCCAGCCGCCGAAGATGACGGCCGCGAGGGCGATGTAGCCCGCGCCCGAGGTCATGTTCTGGCTGAAGGCGCCGACCGACCCGAGCGTGAAGTAGGACCCGCCGATGCCCACGATCGCTCCGGCGAGCGCGACGTTCCAGAAGCGGGTGCGGGCCACGTCGATGCCGACCGTGTCCGCCGCCTGCGGATGCTCGCCGACGGCGCGGACACGGAGGCCCCAGCGGGTGCGGTAGAGGCCCACGAACACGGCGACGACCGCGATGTACATCAGGTAGGTGATGACGGACTGGTCGAACAGCACGGGCCCGACGACCGGGATCAGGGACAGCCCCGGGATCGGGAGGTTGCCGAAGCGCGGCGGCGAGTTCAACGTGTCGGAGGCGTTGACGAGCACGGTCTCGTAGAAGAAGGTCGTGAGCCCGAGCACGAGCACGTTCAGCACGACGCCGACGATCACCTGGTTCACGACGTACTTGATGGAGAACGCAGCGAGGACGAAGGAGACGAGCACCCCGGCGACGAGGGCGCCGAGCAGGCCGAGGGCCAGGTTCTGGGTGATCGAGGCGACGACCGCCGAGACGCAGGCGCCGGCGAGCAGCTGCCCCTCGATCGCGATGTTGACGACCCCGACCCGCTCGGACACGACGCCGCCGAGGGCGCCGAAGATGAGCGGGGCGGACAGGGCGAGCGCGCTCTCGAGCAGGCCCGTGACCGGGAGGGTGTGGCCGGCGGTCGCCCACGCGAGGAAGCCGATCACGAGGATCACCGCGAAGACGACCGTGTACCAGAGCGGCACCCGCCGGCCCGCGCGGACGAGCAGGCCCGCGCCGATCGCCAGCAGCACGGCGAGCACCGCGACGACGATGCCCGTCGCGCGCACCGGCAGCGGGATCGGCGGCAGCTGGACCGCGCCGGTGCCGCTCGCGGTGAGGGAGAACGTCGACGTGCCCCCCGGGGCGAGGACCACGAGCAGGAGCACCGCGAGCAGGGCGAAGACGCCGAGGGCGATCGGCACCTTGAGTCCGGGGCGCTGCACCGGCGCCGCCGCGACGGCGGCCGGCTCGGCCCGCACGGCGGTCACGCCGCCACCGCCTTGCGACGACGCGCCACCTTGGGGCGCGCACCCGGCTGCGGCAGTCGGAAGATCGCCCGCACGAGCGGGGGCGCCGCGATGAACAGCACGATCACCGACTGGACGATCTGCACCGCGTTGATGTCCACGCTCTGCGCCGCCTGCATCGTGTAGCCCCCCGCCTGGAACACGCCGAACAGGATCCCGGCCCAGAACACGCCCCACGGCCGGGAGCGGCCGAGCAGCGTGACCGTGATCGCGTTGAAGCCGATCCCCGCGTCGATGCCGGAGGTGAACCCCGTCGTCGTCGTGCCGAGCACCTGGTAGACGCCGGCGAGCCCCACGAGCACCCCGGAGATCACCATCGCGGCGACGAAGACGCGGTCGACGTCGATGCCGGCGACCCGCGCCGCGCGCCGGTTCTCGCCGACCGCCCGCATCTTGAAGCCGATCGACGACCGGGACAGCAGCCAGGAGCAGAAGACCGTGGCGGCGATGACGAGCAGGAAGCCGAAGTTGACCCGGTACGCGGAGGGCAGGATCGGGAAGAAGACCGCGTTCGCGTTCTCGCTCGGGCTGATCGGGTTGTTGCTGCCGGGGGCCCGCAGGAACGGCGTCTGCAGGGCGTAGTCGAGCAGGTAGAAGACGATGTAGTTGAGCATGATCGTGACGATCACCTCGTTCGCCCCGGTGCGCGCCTTCAGCACCCCGACGAGGCCGGCGAGCAGGCCGCCGCCGAGCATCCCGAACAGCACCGCGACGACCATCGTGATGATCGGCGGTCCGTTCCAGGTGAACCCGACGTACCCGGCGAAGGCGGCGCCCATGAGCACCTGCCCCTGACCGCCGATGTTGAAGACGCCGGAGCGGAAGCCGACGGCGATGCCGAGACCGGCGGCGATGAGCGGGGTGGCGAAGCCGATCGAGTGGCCGAGCGACTGCAGCCCCTGGAAGAACGTCGGGGCGGTGTAGTCGTAGACGCCGCCCTGGAAGAGCGCGGCGTAGGCCCCGGCGATCGCGTTCCACGCGGCGAGCAGCGTGTCGGAGGGGCGGGCGAAGAAGTAGCCCGCCGCCGTCTGGGTGGCGGAGTCGGTCACGGCGATGAGGACCGCGCCGACGACGAGGGCGATCAGCACCGCGAGCACGGTGATGAGCGCGCTGCCGTCGCGGATCCGCAGCAGCGCGGCCGTGAACCGGCTCTCCGGCGGTGCCGGCACCTTCGCCCGGTCCCCCGGCGGGACCTGGTCGAGGTCGAGGCCGCCCTCCGGCAGGCCGGTGTCCGCGACGGGCACCCGGGTCGCCTGGCCGTCACCCGTGCTCATGCCGCCATCCTCGTGCCTTCGGGCACCTCGCCCGCCATCATCAGCCCGAGCACGTCGCGCGGGGTGTCCCCCGGCACGATGCCGACGATCCGGCCCCGGTACATCACGGCGATCCGGTCGGCGAGCGCGACCACCTCGTCGAGCTCGGTGGAGATCACGACGACGGGGACGCCCTCGTCGCGGGTCGCGACGATCCGCTCGTGCACGAACTCGATGGACCCGACGTCGAGGCCCCGCGTGGGCTGCGCGGCCACGAACAGGCGCAGCTCGCGCGACAGCTCGCGGGCGAGCACGACCTTCTGCTGGTTGCCGCCGGAGAGCCGGCCGACGGCGGTGTCGATGCTCTGCGCGCGGACGTCGAACTCCTTGACCTTCTCCCCCGCGAACTGCGCGAGGAAGCGCCGCTGCACGCCGGCGCCCTTCACGAACGGGGCGCCGTCGGACCGGTCGAGCATGAGGTTCTCGGCGATCGAGAACTCCGCGACGAGCGCGTCCTCCTGCCGGTCCTCCGGCACGAACCCGACACCGGCCTGCAGCACCCGCCGGGTCGGCAGCCCGGTGAGCGGGGCGCCGTCGAGCTCGATCCGGCCGCTGACGCGCTCCTGCAGGCCGAGGATCGCCTCGGTCAGCTCGGTCTGCCCGTTGCCCTGCACGCCTGCCACGGCGACGATCTCGCCGCGGCGCACGGTGAAGCTCACGTCGTCGACGACGGCCTGCCCGCGCGCGTCCAGCACGGTGAGGTGCTCCACCTCGAGCCCCGTCTCGCCGCCGGCGGACGGGGTTCGCTCGACGGTCAGCTCGACGGCCCGGCCGACCATCAGCGAGGCGAGCTCGGTGTTCGACGCGGTCGGCTGCGCCTCCCCGACGACCTTGCCGAGCCGGATGACCGTGATGCGGTCGGCGACCTCGCGGACCTCACGGAGCTTGTGGGTGATGAAGACGATGGCGGTGCCGGACTCCTTCAGCTGACGCATGATCGCCATCAGCTCGTCCGTCTCCTGCGGGGTGAGCACCGCGGTGGGCTCGTCGAACACGAGCACCTGCGCGTCCCGGGAGAGCGCCTTGATGATCTCGACGCGCTGCTGCACGCCGACCGGGAGGTCCTCGACCACGGCGTCGGGGTCGACGTCGAACCCGAACCGCGCCGAGATCTCGCGAACCCGCGCGCGGGCCGCCGGCAGGTCGAGGAAGCCGCCGCGGGCCTGCTCGTGGCCGAGCATCACGTTCTCCGCGACGGTGAAGACCGGGACGAGCATGAAGTGCTGGTGCACCATCCCGATGCCCGCCCGCATCGCGTCGCCCGGGCCGCTGAAGTGCTGCTCCTCGCCGTCGAGGAGGATGCGGCCCTCGTCGGCCTGGTACAGGCCGTAGAGGATGTTCATGAGGGTCGACTTGCCGGCGCCGTTCTCACCGAGGAGGCAGTGGATCTCCCCTGGGCGGACGTCGAGGTCGATGTGGTCGTTCGCCGTCAGGGCGCCGAACCGTTTCGTGATCCCGTGCAGCTCGAGTCGCATGGACCACTCCTTCCTGCTGCTCGCGGACGCGTGCCGGGCGGTCCTCGACCGACCCGGCACGCATCCGGAACGAGGGTGCTACTTCTTCCGGGACGACGGCGAGTCGACGGTGATCGACCCGTCGAGGATGCCCGCCTTCACCTTCTCGAGGTCGGCCTGGAGGCCGGAAGGGATCTTCGACGCGTAGTCGTGGAACGGGGAGAGGCCGACGCCGCCGTTCTTCAGGTCGCCGATGTAGGTGCTGTTGTCGAACTGCCCCTTCGCGGCCTGCTCGACGACGTCCTTCGCCGCCACGTCCACCTTCTTCAGGATGGAGGTGAGGATCAGCGACTTGTACTTCGGGTCGGTGAGGTACAGGTCGGCGTCCACGCCCTCGAGCACCGCGGAGCTCTTCGAGCCGGTGATCGCCGCGGCGCCGCCCTGGTACAGCGAGCCGGCGACCGGGATGATCACGTCGGCCTTCTGGTCGAGGAAGCCCTGCGTGAGCTGCTTCGCCTTGTTCTGGTCGGTGAACCCGCCGACGAAGCTGCCGTTCTGCGTGGCGACGTCCCAGCCGAGCAGCTTCACGTTCTTGTGCTTCTGCTGGTTGTAGTACTTCACGCCGTCGGCGATGCCGTCCATGTAGATGGTGACGGTCGGGTACTTCGCGCCGCCCCAGGTGGCCACGACGCCGGTCTTCGAGTACGCGGCGGCGGCGTAGCCGCCGAGGAACGCGGCCTCGTCCGTCTCGAAGACGATGTCCTTGACGTTCGGCAGCTTCAGGCTGTTGTCGTCGATCATCGCGTAGTCGATCTTCGGGTTGGCCTGCGCGGAGGCGCCGAGCGCCTTCGGGAACTGGAAGCCGGCCGCGACGATGATGTTGCACTTCTGCGCGACGAGGCTCTGGAACGCGGGCGCATAGTCGCTGGAGCTCTGCGACTGGATCTTCTTCGCGGGCTTCGTGCCGAGGTCCTGCGCGGCCTGCTGCACGCCCTGCAGCGAGAGCTGGTTGAAGGAGTGGTCGTTGAAGCCGCCGACGTCGCCGACGACGCACGGGAGGTAGTTCGCGGTGGCGGAGCCGGCGCTCGATCCGCCGGAGCTCGATCCGCCGGAGCTCGCGGCCTTCGGCGCCGCGCCGCAGCCGGCGAGCAGCGCGACGACGCCGACCGCCGTCATGCCGCCGAGCAGCATCTTCTTGGGGTTCAGGTGCATGGGTTCCCTCGGTCTGTGATCCAGCAGTGAGGCGGGCGTGGAGACACCCTCGGACGGCGGGTCGCCGCGCGCTCGTGACGCCGCACAGGCTATCGACCGCGGAGGCTCTCGTCGGGATGGATCCGGGCGAAGGTCGAAGAGCGTTATCGAGCCGAGACGGCTCAGCCGCGCTCGGCCAGCTGGCGCGGCCCGAACGCATCCGGGAGCACCTCGTCGATGGTCCGGATGCCGCTCACCGTCGACAGCAGCATCCCGGGCGCGGCGTGCTCGAACAGCAGCTGCCGGCAGCGCCCGCACGGCATCAGCACCGCCCCGTCCCCGTCCACGCAGGCGAACGCGACGAGCCGGCCGCCGCCGGTCATCGCGAGGGTCGACACGAGGCCGCACTCCGCGCACAGGGTCACGCCGTACGAGGCGTTCTCCACGTTGCAGCCGGAGACGATCCGCCCGTCGTCCACGAGCGCGGCCGCGCCGACCGGGAAGCGCGAGTACGGCACGTACGCGTGCCGCATCGCCTCGGTCGCCGCCGCGCGCAGCCCGTCCCAGTCGATGCCGGTCACAGCACGTCCGTCCTGCCGGAGAGCTTCAGCGCGTCCACCACGCTCTTCACCCGCTGCGCGTGCTCGCTCGTCGTGACGAGGAGGGCGTCCTTCGTGTCGACGACGACGATGTTGTCGACGCCGATGAGGGTGATGAGGCGGTCGCTGTCGGTCACGACGATGCCGCTCGAGGAGTCGGCGAGCACGCGCGCGTGGGCGCCGAGGATGGCGAGGTCGCTGCCCCGGCCGCCCGATTGCAGCTTCGCGATCGACGCGAAGTCGCCGACGTCGTCCCAGCTGAAGTCGCCCGGCACGACCGCGAGGCGGCCGGCGGCCGCGGCGGGCTCCGCGACGGAGTAGTCGATCGCGATCTTGTCGAGCCCCGGCCACACCTGGTCGACGATCGCGCCCCGCTCCGGGGTGTCCCACGCCGCCGCGAGACGCTGCAGCCCGGCCACGAGCGCCGGCTTCGTCTTCGCCATCTCCGCGAGCAGCACGTCGGCGCGGGCGATGAACATGCCCGCGTTCCACAGGTACTGGCCCGACTCGACGTAGGACCGCGCGGTCTCCAGGTCGGGCTTCTCGACGAACCGCCGGACGGAGAGGGCCGTCGGGGCGCCGGCGAGCTGGAGCGACTCGCCGCTCTCGATGTAGCCGAACCCGATCGCCGGTTCGGTCGGCACGATGCCGATCGTCGTGATGTAGCCGGCGTCCGCGGCGGCGACGGCCTCGACGACCGCCTGGCGGAAGCGGCGCACGTCACCGATCACGTGGTCCGCGGCGAAGGAGCCGATGATGACGCCGGGCTCGCGGTGCTCGAGGATCGCGGCGGCGAGGCCGATCGCGGCCGAGGAGTCCTTCGGCTCGCTCTCGAGCACGACGTTGTGGTCGGCGAGGCCGGGCAGCTGCATCTCGACGGCGGCCCGGTGCGCCCGGCCGGTGACCACCATCACGCGGTCGTCGCCGGCGATCGGCGTGAGCCGGTCCCACGTCTCCTTGAGCAGGGTCTGCCCGGAGCCGGTGAGGTCGTGGAGGAACTTCGGGGCGTCGGCGCGGGACAGCGGCCACAGCCGCGACCCGATGCCGCCGGCGGGGATCACCGCGTAGAAGCGGTCCACCGCGTCCGGTTCCGTCCCCCGGCCCGCCCAGCGCATCGTGCCGTCCGTCATGCGCGCCACTGTATCGAGCGGACCGATCGTGCCCCCCGGTGCCGGGGCGGCGCCGGGGCCGGCCCGCCGGCCGCGCGCCCCCGTTCCCTGGGTGAGCGCGCCCCCGTCCACGTCAGGGGCACGGTTCCGCCGACGTAGGATCGATCAGCACGGTGAAGCACGAGGAGGCGTTGTAGCGCATGGTGTCGACGAGGCCCGCGCCCGAGCTCTCCCCCACCCGCACCTCACCCCGCCTGTCGCTGCCGAAGGCACCGGCCGGCACGGTGTACCGCGGGCACGAGGGGATGTGGTCGTGGGTGCTGCACCGGATCACCGGTGTGGGGATCTTCTTCTTCCTGCTCGTCCACATCATGGACACGGCGCTCGTGCGGGTGTCGCCGCAGGTCTACGACGGCGTCATCGCCACCTACAAGAACCCGATCATGGGGTTCGGTGAGCTCGCCCTCGTCGCCGCGATCGTCTTCCACGCCTTCAACGGGCTGCGGATCATCCTCATCGACTTCTGGAGCTTCGGCACGAAGCACCAGCGGGCCATGTTCTGGACCGTCGTCGTGCTCTGGGTGGTCGTCATGGCCGGCTTCGCGCCGCGGCAGCTGATCACGATCATCGAGGAGTTCCCCCGCTGATGGCCACGACGATCGACGCACCGCGCAGCGCGCCGGTGCACCGCCACCGCCGCTTCAACGTCGAGAAGTGGGGCTGGATCTACATGCGCGTCTCCGGCGCCGTGCTCGTCGTGCTGATCTTCGGCCACCTCTTCGTGAACCTCGTCGCCGGCGACGGGGTCCGCCAGATCGACTTCGCGTTCATCGCGGGCAAGTACGCCACCCCGTTCTGGCAGATCTGGGACGCGCTGATGCTGTGGCTCGCGCTCATCCACGGCAGCAACGGGATGCGCACGATCGTGAACGACTACGTGGTGCACCCCACCGCGAACCGGATCACGAAGTACGCCCTCGTCGCCGCGACCGTCGTGCTGATCGTGCTCGGCACCCTCGTGATCTTCACCTTCGACCCGTGCCCGGCGAACGGCTTGCCCGCGAACCTCCCCGACTTCTGCAAGGCGGTCCGATGACCCCGGAGAACCCGTTCACCCGCGCCGCGAGGGCCCTGCGTCCCGACACCCGGGCCACGACGCCGGGCGGCGCCGAGCGCGACCCCGAGGACACGATGTCCTGGACGGACGAGGG
>JBQCCU010000115.1:0-3199 GCA_051961935.1 Amnibacterium sp.
GTGGATCTCGACGCGACCTCCCGCGCGACGCCGGGGTTCTCGGGCGCCGACCTCGCGAACCTCCTGAACGAGGCCGCTATCGTGGCCGTCCGCGCCGGTCGGACGGAGATCACCGCAGCCGACCTGTCGGAGGCCCGGGACCGGATCCTGCTCGGCGCCCGCCAGCCGGGCAACTTCCTGCTCGTCGAGGAGCGGCAGAGCGTCGCGGTGCACGAGTCGGGGCATGCGCTCGTCGCCGCACTGACGCCCGGCACGGACCCGGTCGAGAAGGTCACGATCCTGCCGTCCGGCATGGCGCTGGGGGTGACCGAGCAGGTGCCGGAGGAGGAGCGGCACCTGTACACCGAGCAGCAGCTGCGGGCGAGCCTCGCCGTGCGGCTCGGGGGCAGGGCCGCCGAGCTCGTCGTGTTCCAGTCCGGCTCGACGGGGGCGTCGAACGATCTCGCCTCGGCGACCGAGCTCGCCACGCGGATGGTGACCGAGTTCGGCCTCTCCCCGGCGCTCGGCCCGGTCGGCTACGCGTCCGAGCAGCCCGACGACCTCGGCGGCGCCCCCGGCATGCATCCCTACAGCGAGGAGACGCAGCGCATCGTCGACGAGGAGGTGGCGCGGTTCCTCCGCGAGGCCGAGTCCTTCGCGGTCGACCTGCTCACCCGCCGCCGGGTCGCGCTCGAGGCGCTCGCGGACGAGCTGCTCACCCACGAGACCGTCGACGGATCCGTCGTCCACCGGCTCGCGGGGGAGGCGATCCCCGCGGCGCGCTGACCGGCGCGGCGGTCAGGACGCGGCGTCGCCCAGCCGCGCCCGGTGCTCCTCGTCGACCAGGCCCAGGTACTCGGGGTGCCTGCCGATGAACGCGGCGATGAACGGGCACAGCGGGACCACCTGCGCGCCCTGCGCCGCCACGTCGTCGAGCGCCGCCCGCGCGAGCCGGCCGCCGAGCCCACGCCCCTCGAAGGCGGGATCGATCTCGGTGTGCGTGAACACCACCTTCCCCGGCCGCAGCCGGTAGGCGGCGAACCCCGCGTCGGTGCCGTCCACCGCGATGCGGTACCGGTGCGCCTGCGCGTCGTTGCGCACCGCGACGTCGTCGGCCATGGGCCCTCCCTCGTCGCGCGCATCGTACGAGGCGGCCGCGACGTCCAGGTGCGCTCGACCCGACACTCGGCGAACGCACTGGAAGTTCGCGCCCGTTCCCGCGAAACTGCGGGCATGCCGAACGACGGACCCGTCAACCTGCTCTACGCCGTGCTGTCCCTGCTCGTGATCGGGTTCGGCATCGCGATCCTCGTCTACCAGACGGGCGCGACCCGGCAGGCGCTCGCCACCCGCGGCGGCCTGCTGTTCGGCGGTGCGGTGCTCATCCTGATCGGCGGCGCGATCTTCCTGTCGCAGGCGGTCGCGTTCTTCGCCTGAGCGGGCGTTCGAGGATCGCGGGAAGCGGGGCGCGGGGCGGCGCCCTGCCGGTAGGCTGACCGCGACGAAGGGGAGTATCCCGGCTTCGCGCAGGTCGTCATCACGGCTCCGGCCCGGCCGCGCGACATCCGCCTCGCGGATGGGGAGAGACGTTCGGCGCTGCTGCACGCCCGCCGACGAGCCTCCGGAAGGTCCCGCCCGTGAACGTCCCCCTCCAGTTCGAGCTCGTCTCCGGCGCGGTGCTGGTCCTCGTCCTCGCCGCCGACCTGGTGCTCGCGTACCGCCGGCCCCGTGTGCCGTCCGTGCGGGAGTCGGCCGGCTGGGTCGGGTTCTACGTCGTGCTCGCGCTCGTCTTCGCGGGGCTGCTGCTCCTGCTCGACGGCCCGGCGCACGCGACCGAGTTCGTCGCCGGCTGGCTCACCGAGTACTCGCTGTCGATCGACAACCTTTTCGTGTTCCTCGTGATCATGAGCGGCTTCGCCGTACCGCGGAGGCACCAGCAGGAGGTGCTCATGGTCGGCATCATCCTGGCGCTCGTGCTCCGCGGCGTCTTCATCGTGATCGGCGCGCAGCTCATCGCCTCGTTCAGCTGGATCTTCTACCTGTTCGGCGCGTTCCTCGTCTACACCGCCGTCACGCAGGCGTTCGGCGGGGAGCACGGCGACGCGCAGAACAGCCGGCTGGTGCGGTTCCTGCGGCGCCACCTCGCGGTCACCGACCGCTACGACGGCGGCCGGCTGCGCACGGTGGTCGGGGGCCGGCGCATGTGGACGCCGATCCTCGTCGTCCTCGTCGTGATCGGCAGCACCGACGTGCTCTTCGCCCTCGACTCGATCCCCGCGATCTTCGGGATCACGCAGAGCCCGTTCATCGTCTTCACCGCGAACGTGTTCGCGCTGATGGGGCTGCGGCAGCTGTACTTCCTGCTCGGCGACCTCGTCGAGCGGCTGCGCTACCTCAAGTACGGGATCGCCGTGATCCTCGCCTTCATCGGCGTGAAGCTCGTGCTGCACGCGCTGCACGACAACACGCTGCCGTTCCTGAACGGCGGGAAGCCCCTCGACGGCGTGCCGGACATCGGCACCGGCGTCTCGCTCGTCGTGATCGTCGCCTCCATGGCGGTGGCGACCGTCGCGAGCCTGCTCGCCATCCGGCGCGAGCGCGTGCGCGACGAGGTCAGCCGATGACGGCGTCCCGAAACGCGCGGATCCAGGCGGCGTCCCGGCGGTAGCCGGCCGCGTGCGCGAGGAACCGCCCGCCCCTGGCCTCCGCGCCGTCGGCGAGGTCGCCGAGCACCGGCTCGAGCCAGGTCCACACCTCCGCGCCGCTCGGGCCGCCGTACGCCTCGACGAGGGCGGCGAAGCGGGCCCGGCGCGCGTCGGCCGGTGAGTCCGGCAGGTCCGGGTTCGCCGGATCGGCGAGCGGCACGAGGCGGTAGGCGAGGTGCGCGAGGTCGCGGGCGCGCGGCCCAGGCGAGGCCATGTCGACGTCGATGACGCCGACGATCCGATCACCGTCGAGCACGAAGTTGTAGGGCACGAAGTCGTTGTGGCAGACGACCTCCGCCGGGTGCCGTTCCGGCTGCTGCCAGACCGCGTCCGTCCGGGGGAAGTCCGTCGTGGCGTCGTGGAAGGCCCGCAGCATCCCTGCCGCCTGCACGAGCAGGGCGTCGGATGCGAGCACCTCCGGCATCGGATAGGCGGGAACGGTGCCGTCGAGGAACGTGAGCACCTCGCGGCCGGCGTCGTCGAGCCCGAGTGGACGCGGCAGCCAGTCGACGCCG
>JBQCCU010000116.1:0-3736 GCA_051961935.1 Amnibacterium sp.
TCGGCGAGCGGACCCCCGGCCGCACGAGGACGAGTGCCGCCCCGAGACGGTCGGCACCCGTGCGCCGGACGGCCGTGGCCGTCTCCCGCAGCTGCTCGATGACGCCCTGCGGGTGCCGCGTCCCGGCTCGGACGAGGTGATCGGCCGCCGCGACGAGCGACTCGACCGTGAGGACCGCGCCGAGCTGGCACCACGCTTCGACTGCGGTCACCGCCGGCAGGTGGTCCACCACGGTCACGATGCCGGGGCGCGACTGCAGCCGGTGGCCGACGACGCCCTTCGCGCGGGGCGGCTGCTGCGTCCCGAACACGGAGACGTGCAGCAGCGGATCGAGCCTCAGTCGCTTCGGGAGTGGCAGCCCGTGCAGCTCGGCGGCCGTCGAGTGGCTGAAGAACTGGCCGTCCCGGAGGCGTACGGAGTACGCGTGCGCGCGGCGGGAGGTGGTGTCGGGTGCGCGGGCCGCACGGACTCCGCGATAGGGCCGGGTCAGGCCGCCCCGGTCGAGCCGGCCGCGGTGGACGCCGAGCGCCCGCGCATCCGCGACGCCGAAGGCGATCAGGTCCTGGAGCTCGTCGGGGAGCGGGCGTGGCGTGCGCATGGTCCGGAAAGTGTGGGCCCCGGGGCACGCCGTCGCCCACGCTGTCCACAGCCGCAGTCCGTTCAGCAGAAGCGCTCGCTTCAGCAGGCTCGGAACGCGCAGAACTGCTGATCGAGCGGGCCAGGGCGGCCGCGTCGGGGGGCCCTCGCGGCTCGGTAGGCTTGACGGTCGACGAAGGAGGAGCCATGGGCAAGGTTCTCTGGCTGGTCGCAGGGGTGCTGCTCGGCATCGTGCTGTCCCAGCAGCTCTCGCGCACGCCGAGCGGGAGGCGGGTGCTCGCTGCCGTGAACGGCACGGCCGGCGAGTTCGTGCAGACCTTCGCCGACAGCTACCGCGCCCGCCTCGCCGAGTCGGGCAACGGCTGAGCCGTGCAGACCGCTGAGATCCGCCGCCGGTACCTCGACTACTTCGGGACCCGCGGCCACACCGTCGTGCCGAGCGCATCGCTCGTGTCCCCGGACCAGTCGCTGCTCTTCACCGTCGCGGGCATGGTCCCGTTCATCCCGTACCTGAACGGCACCGTGCCGCCGCCGTACCCGCGCGCCGTCGACTCGCAGAAGTGCATCCGCACGCTCGACATCGAGGAGGTCGGCCGCACGCCGCGGCACGGCACCTTCTTCCAGATGCTCGGCAACTGGTCCTTCGGCGACTACTTCAAGGACGAGGCGATCACCTACGCCTGGGAGCTGCTCACCTCGAGCGAGGCGGACGGCGGCCTCGGCTTCGACCCGGCGGACCTCTGGGTCACCGTCTACGAGGACGACGACGAGGCGTGGGGTCTCTGGAAGCGCATCGCGGGCCTGCCGGACGAGCGGATCCAGCGCCTCGGCAAGGACACGAACTACTGGTCGACCGGGCAGCCAGGCCCTGCGGGCCCGTGCTCCGAGATCTTCTACGACCGCGGCCCCGCCTACGGGGTGGACGGGGGACCGGCGACGGACGACGACCGGTACGTCGAGATCTGGAACCTCGTGTTCATGCAGTACGCGATCGAGAACGTGCGCTCGAAGATCGACTTCGACATCGTCGCCGAGCTCCCGCGCAAGAACATCGACACCGGCATGGGCCTCGAGCGCGTCGCCTTCATCAAGCAGGGCGTCGACAACATGTACGAGATCGACCAGGTGCGGCCGGTGCTCGACAAGGCCGCGGAGCTCTCCGGCCGGCGCTACGGCGCCAACCACGAGGACGACGTGCGGATGCGGATCGTGTCCGACCACATCCGCTCGGCGATGATGCTCATGGTCGACGGGGTCACGCCGTCGAACGAGGGCCGCGGGTACGTGCTGCGCCGCCTGCTGCGCCGCTCGATCCGCGCGATGCGGCTGCTCGGCGTCGACGGGCCGACCTTCGGGGAGCTGTTCCCCGCCTCGCGCGACGCGATGGCGCCCGCCTACCCGGAGCTCGTGCCCGAGTTCGGGCGGATCCAGCGGCTCGCGGACGCGGAGGAGGAGAGCTTCCTGCGCACCCTCGCTGGCGGCACGACGATCCTCGACACGGAGATCGCGCGCACCCGCGAGGCGGGCGGCCGCGAGGTCGCGGGCGACACCGCGTTCCTGCTGCACGACACCTACGGCTTCCCGATCGACCTCACGCTCGAGGTTGCGGAGGAGGCCGGTCTCACCGTCGACCGCGGCGCGTTCGACCGGCTCATGGCCGAGCAGCGAGCCCGCGCGAAGGCGGACGCGAAGCAGCGCAAGACGGCGCTCGCCGACCTCTCGGTCTACCGCGAGTTCCGCGCGCAGGGCGAGACGGCGTTCCTCGGCTACCAGGAGCTGGTGGGGGAGAGCCGCGTGCTCGGCCTCATCAAGGACGGGGTGTCCGTGCCGCGGGTGGCGCTCGGCGACATCGCCGAGGTGATCCTCGCCGAGACGACGCTGTACGCGGAGTCGGGCGGCCAGGACGCGGACGAGGGCGAGATCCGCGGGCCGGGCTACCGGCTCGAGGTGCTCGACGTGCAGCGGCCGGTCGCGGGGCTCGTGAGCCACCGCGTCCAGGTCGTCGAGGGCGAGGCCGCGGTCGGCGACCCGGCGGAGACCATCGTGGACCCGGTGTACCGGCGCGGCGCCACGCAGGCGCACTCGGCGACGCACCTCATCCACGCGGCGATCCGCCAGGTGCTCGGCCCCGACGCGCATCAGGCGGGGTCCTACAACAAGGCCGGCTTCATGCGGCTCGACTTCTCGTGGGGCTCCCCGCTCAGCCCCGACACGCGGAGCGAGATCGAGGACATCGCGAACCGGCGCGTGAACGAGGACCTCGAGGTCGTCACCCGCGTGCTGCCGATCGACGAGGCGAAGGCGCTCGGCGCCATGGCGCTGTTCGGCGAGAAGTACGGCGACGTCGTGCGGATGGTCGACATCGGCGGCCCCTGGTCGCGGGAGCTGTGCGGCGGCACGCACGTGGCGCACTCCTCGGAGATCGGCCTCATCAACGTGGTGGGGGAGTCGAGCGTCGGGGCGACCAGCCGGCGGATCGAGTCCCTCGTCGGCCCCGAGGCGTTCCAGCGGTTCGCGGCGGAGCGGGCGCTCGTCGCCGAGCTCGGCACGAACCTCAAGGTGCCGCCCGCCCAGATCGCCGCGCGGGTGCAGGAGCTCGCGGCGAGCCTGAAGGCCGCGGAGAAGCGGATCGCGGACTTCGAGCGGCAGGCGCTCGCCGGCCGCGTCCCCGCGATCGCCGAGAACGCGCGTCCCGTCGGCGCCGTCACCGCGGTGCTGGAGCAGGTCGGGGAGCTCGGCAGCGCCGACGACCTGCGGAACCTCGTCACCGGCGTCCGCGACCGCCTCGGCCCGATCCCGGCCGTCGTCGCGCTCGCCGCGACGGTCGGTGCGCGTCCCGTCGTCATCGTCGGCACCAACCGGGAGGCGAGGGACGCAGGCGCGAAGGCGGGTCCGCTCGCCAAGACCGCGGCGCAGGTGCTCGGTGGTGGCGGCGGCGGCCGCGACGACCTGGCTCAGGGCGGCGGCAGCGACGCGGCCGCGATCGGCGCCGCGCTCGAGGCCGTCGCGGCGGGGCTGCCCCGCTGACCGGGATGCGCCGCGGCGTGCGGATCGGCGTCGACGTCGGCACCGTCCGGATCGGGCTCGCCCGCTCCGATCCGGACGGTCTGCTCGCGACGCCGCTCGAGACCGTCCAGCG
>JBQCCU010000117.1:0-4215 GCA_051961935.1 Amnibacterium sp.
TGGGCGTGCGGGGCCCGGCTCGCCGACGACTGACGCGTTCCTAGGATTGCCGGCATGACCCGCGCCCTGCTCGTCGTCGACGTCCAGAACGACTTCACCGAGGGCGGCGCCCTCGGTGTGGAGGGCGGCGACGCGGTCGCCACCGCGATCAGCCGGTACCTCGCCGCCCACCGGCCCGACTACGCCCTCGTCGTCGCCTCCCGCGACTGGCACGACGGCGACACGGACAACGGCGGCCACTTCGCCACCGAGGGGGAGCCGGACTTCGTCCGGACCTGGCCCGTCCACTGCGTCGCCGGCACCCCCGGCGCGGAGTACGACCCCGGGCTCGACACGAGCCGGATCGACGCACACGTGCGGAAGGGGCAGGGCAAGCCGGCCTACTCCGCCTACGAGGGCACCCTCGAGAACGGCGAGCCGCTCGCCGGACTGCTCGCCGAGCGGCGCGTCACCGACATCGACGTGGTCGGCATCGCCACCGACCACTGCGTGCGCGCGACCGCCCTCGACGCGGCGACCGGCGGCGCCCACGTGCGGGTGCTCACGGACCTCGTCGCCGGCGTCTCGCCCGGCTCGAGCGCCGCGGCCCTCGAGGAGCTCCGCGAGGCGGGAGTCGAGACGGTGCCGTCCGGATCCTGACCCGCTCGGCGCCCTCAGGGCACGCGCCTAGGATCGGAGGAAGGACGCTCGAGACGCCCTTCCGAACGTCGTGGACGGCGCGGCTCGAGGCTGAGCGAGGAGGCGCGGATGACGGCGGCGGACGAGGCGAAGGTCCTGGCGGATGTTCCGACCCAGCTGCTGATCGGCGGCACGTGGCAGGACGCGACCGGCGGCCGCAGGTTCGACGTGGTGGACCCCTCGACCGGCTCGACGCTGGTCGCCGTCGCGGACGGGCAGCCCGAGGACGCCGTCCGCGCCCTCGACGCGGCCGTCGCCGTGCAGGACGAGTGGGCCGCCACCGCCCCGCGGGTGCGCAGCGACATCCTCCGCCGGGCATGGGAGGCCGTGCAGGCCCGCAAGGACGACATCGCCCTGCTCATGACGCTCGAGATGGGCAAGCCGCTCGCCGAGTCGTACGGCGAGGTGACCTACGGATCCGAGTTCCTGCGCTGGTTCTCGGAGGAGGCGGTGCGGATCACCGGCCGCTACGGGGTGAACCCCGAGGGCACCGGGCGCACGATCGTGTCGCAGCACCCGGTCGGGCCCTGCTACCTCATCACCCCCTGGAACTTCCCGCTCGCGATGGCGACCCGCAAGATCGCCCCGGCGCTCGCCGCGGGCTGCACGGTGATCGTCAAGCCGGCGGAGCTCACGCCGCTCACGACGCTGTACGTCGCGCGGCTGCTCGAGGAGGCGGGCCTCCCGGCCGGCGTGCTGAACATCGTCCCCACTACGACGGCCGGCGCGATCACCGAGCCGCTGCTGCAGGACCGGCGCCTGCGCAAGCTCAGCTTCACCGGCTCGACGCCGGTCGGCGTGAAGCTGCTGCAGCAGGCCGCGGGCAACGTGCTCCGCACCTCCATGGAGCTCGGCGGCAACGCCCCCTTCATCGTCTTCGAGGACGCGGACCTCGACGCCGCCGTCGAGGGGGCGATGCTCGCGAAGTTCCGCACCAGCGGGCAGGCGTGCACCGCGTCCAACCGCTTCCTCGTCCACGAGTCGGTCGCGGACGAGTTCGCGGACCGGCTCACCGCCCGGGTGCAGGCGCTGCCGATCGGCCGCGGCACCGACGAGGGCGTGCGCATCGGCCCGCTCATCAACGAGGCCGCGGTGAGCAAGGCCGACGACCTGGTGCAGGACGCGGTGACGCGCGGCGCGACCGTGCGCATCGGCGGCGGCCCGATCGACCGGCCGGGCACGTTCTACTCGCCGACGGTGCTCGACCGGGTGCCCGCTGACAGCGAGATCCTCCGCACGGAGATCTTCGGGCCGGTGGTCGGCATCGCCCGCTTCGCCACCGAGGACGACGCGGTCCGGCTCGCGAACACCACCGAGTACGGCCTCGTCTCCTACGTCTACACGAAGGACCTCGCCCGCGGGCAGCGGATGATCGAGCGCCTCGAGACCGGGATGATGGGCCTGAACGCGGGCGTGATCTCCAACGCCTCCGCGCCGTTCGGCGGGGTGAAGCAGTCCGGCATCGGGCGCGAGGGCGGCTTCGAGGGCATCCACGAGTACCTCTCCACGAAGTACACGATGACCCCCTCGCCGTTCGCCTGATGCGGGAGCGGACCACGCCGCGGGGCCTCGCGCTGCCGGAGCTGGCCTTCGGCACCGCGCCGCTCGCCGGCCTCTTCACGCCCGTGACCGAGGAGCAGGCGCAGGCGGCGCTCGACGCGGCGTGGGACGCCGGCTTCCGGTACTTCGACACGGCGCCCCACTACGGCCTCGGCCTGGCGGAGCGGCGGCTCGGCGAGGCCCTGAAGCGTCGGCCGCGCGACGAGGTGATCGTCTCCACCAAGGTGGGACGGCTGCTCGTGCCGAACCCCGGCGGGGAAGGCCGGCTCGACGACGACGGCTTCGCGGTGCCCGCCGTGGTCCGCCGGGAGTGGGACTTCAGCCGGGACGGGGTGCTCCGGTCCCTGGAGGCGAGCCTCGACCGGCTCGGTCTCGACGCGGTCGACATCGTCTACCTGCACGACCCGGACCAGCACTGGGAGGCGGCGTCGACCACCGGCGTGGAGACGCTCGTGGAGCTCCGCGACCAGGGCGTCGTCCGCGCGATCGGCGCCGGCATGAACCAGACCGCGATGCTCACCGAGTTCGTGCGCCGAACCGATCTCGACCTCGTGCTCGTCGCGGGCCGCTACACGCTGCTCGAGCAGGGCGCACTCGACGACCTGCTGCCCGCCGCCGCCGAGCGCGGCGTCGGGATCGTGGCCGGCGCGGTCTACAACTCGGGGCTGCTGAGCCGTCCCCGGCCCGCGGCCGACGCCACCTACGACTACGCGCCCGTGACGGCCGAGGTGCGGGAGCGCGTGGAGCGGATCGCGGAGCGCTGCGAGGCGCACGGCGTCACCCTGCCGGAGGCCGCCGTCCGCTTCCCGCTGCGCAACCCGCAGGTCGTCTCCGCCGTGCTCGGCCTCCGCACCGCCGACGAGGTGGCGGAGGCGGTTCGTCGCGCGGAGGCGCGCATCCCCGACACCCTGTGGTCCGACCTCGTCGAGTCGGGCCTGCTCGACCCCAGGGAGCTGCAGCGATGACGCGCGTCACCGGCATCCGCACGTTCGACGTCCGCTTCCCGACCTCGCTCTCGCAGGACGGGTCGGATGCGATGAACGTCGCGCCCGACTACTCGGCCGCCTACGTGGTGCTCGAGACGGACGAGCCGGGGCTCGCCGGGTACGGCTTCACGTTCACGATCGGCCGGGGCAACGACCTCTGCTGCGCGGCCGCCGAGCAGCGGGCCCGTCCCCTGCTGGACCGCGACGTCGACGAGCTCGTCGGCGACCTCGGCGCGACCTACCGCGAGCTCGCCGCCGACAGCCAGCTCCGCTGGCTCGGACCGGAGAAGGGCGTCATCCACCTCGCGATGGCGGCCGTGATGAACGCGGTCTGGGACCTCGCCGCACGGCGGGCGGGCAAGCCGCTCTGGCGCCTGCTCGTCGACATGACGCCCGAGCAGCTCGCCGATGCCGCCGACCTGACGTACCTCTCCGACGTGCTCACCCGCGACGAGGCCGTCGCGATGCTCGCCGAGCTCGCGCCCACCCGCGAGGAGCGCATCCGCGAGCTCGAGGCGCAGGGCGGGTACCCCTGCTACACGACGAGCGCCGGGTGGCTCGGCTACAGCGAGGAGAAGCTGCGGCTGCTGCTCCAGGAGGCGGTGGACGCCGGCTACCGGCACGTGAAGCTGAAGGTCGGCGCCGACCTCGAGGACGACGTGCGCCGCCTCACCATCGCGCGCGAGGTCATCGGCTGGGACGCGAACCTGATGATCGACGCGAACCAGGTGTGGGACGTCCCCGAGGCCATCGCCTGGATGAAGCGGCTCGCGCCGTTCAAGCCGATGTGGATCGAGGAGCCGACGAGCCCGGACGACGTGCTCGGGCATGCGGCCATCCGTCGCGCGGTCGCGCCGATCGGGGTCGCGACGGGGGAGCACGGGATGAACCGGGTGCTGTTCAAGCAGCTGTTCCAGGCGGAGGCCATCGACTACTGCCAGCTCGACTCGGCACGGCTCGCGAGCGTGAACGAGATCCTCGCCGTGTACCT
>JBQCCU010000118.1:0-7845 GCA_051961935.1 Amnibacterium sp.
CGCCGTGACCGCGAGCTCTTCGGCGGCTCGGCGGACGGTGACCGCCGCAGCCGGGACTTCACCGGCCCGGTGCAGACCCCGGTCGCGCCCGCCCACCCCCCAAGAAACGCCAACAGGCCGCACATGCCTTCTTTGGGGCGCGCTTGATCGGCTTCGGGCCGGTCGCCGGCTCCTCGCGGGCGCGGCGGGCCTTCTCCTCCTTGGTCTTAGGCTTCGGCACGTCGGCGTGCTGCGAGTCGATCCGCACGGTGCCGACGGCGACGATGAAGCTGAGGATCCACGACGCCCAGGTGAGCACCGTGCGCCAGTCGGCCGGCTGCTTGCGCTGCTGCCGCAGCGCGCCGACGCCGGAGATCAGCGACGAGATGATGACGCCGTTGAAGAGGTACTTCCGCAGGGTGCCCATGGTCCGAACAGGCTACTGGCCGTCCGCCGACCGTCGTCTGGCCGTCGGCTGTGCGTCAGGACGCGATCGGGCGGGAGCGGCGAAGCGCTTCAGCAGGACGAGATCCCTTCAGCAGGACGAGAACGCCGGTTTCGTCCTGTCGAAGTGAATACATCCTGCTGAAGTGCTCGCGGAACAGCTCGTGCTGAGGTGCTCGTGGTGGTGGGGTGGTCGTCGGTCGGCCCTGACCGATCGGTCGATTCCTGACCGATCGTGCAGTAGGGTGTGCACCATGCCCTCCGGTGCCGCTCCGCTCGTCGCCGCCGCGCTGCGCCAGTTCGCCGCCGTCGGGTTCGAGGGCGCGTCCCTGCAGCGGATCGCGGACGACGCCGGCCTCTCCAAGTCGAGCGTGCTGTACCACTTCGCCAGCAAGGAGGCGCTGTTCGACGCCGCCGTCCGGCCCGCCGTGGAGGCGCTCGCCGCGCTGCTCGACGGCACGGACCTCGACGACGAGTCGGGCACCGAGGCGTTCCTCGGCCGCTTCGTCGACTTCCTCTTCGAGCACCGCCTCGCCGTCGCCGTGATCGTGAACCACGGCACCGCGCTCACGGGCTTCCCGGTGGTGGACGAGGCCGATGCGCTCGTGCGCCGGGTCGAGGACCTCTGCCGCCCCGCCCGCCGCTCCGACCACGACGCGGTCCGGTTCGGCGTCGCGCTCGCCGGGACCGCGTTCGTGCTCGTCGCCGCCGACCGGTGGGGGACCGAGCGCATGCCCGACGAGGTCCTGAAGCCCATGCTCACCTCGGTGCTCGCCGAGGTCGTGCTCCCCGGCCGCACCCAGCCGGCCTGACCATCCCTTCCCCGCGACACCGCCGTCGCATCCGACACCTTCGAGGACGGCACCGCAGATGACCGCGTTCCTGTACCGCCTGGGCCGCGCAGCGCACCGCCACCCGTGGCGCGTGATCGTCGCGTGGGTGCTGCTGCTCGCGGCCTTCTGCGTCACCGGCTTCGGCTTCGGCGGCAAGCTGGCCGACAGCTTCACCATCCCCGGCACCGAGTCGCAGGCGGCGCTCGACCGCCTCGACGCCGTCTTCCCGCAGGCCGCCGGCGGCAGCGCGCAGGCGAGCCTCGTCGCCCCGGCGGGCGCCCGCATCGACGACCCGGCCGAGAAGGCCGCGATCGCCCGGATGATCACCGCGATCCAGGCGGTGCCCGGCGTGGAGAGCGCCGCGAGCCCCTTCAGCAAGTACTCGACGAAGGCGGTGTCCGCGAACCACCGCGCGGCGATCATCGCCGTGCAGTTCACGGCCGCGGACTCGAGCGTCACCGCCACGACGAAGCAGCGGCTGAAGGACACCGGTGCGATCGGGCGGGACGCGGGGATGCGCGTCGCCTTCAGCGGCCAGGCGTTCCAGCAGACGTCCGTGGGCGTCAGCTACACCGAGGGGCTCGGCCTGCTCTTCGCGGGCGTCGTGCTCGTCGTGACCTTCGGGTCGCTGCTCGCCGCCGGGCTCCCGCTCGTCTCGGCGGTGCTCGGCGTCGCGCTGTCGTACGCGGCGATCCGGATCATCGCCCTCTTCACGGACGTGTCGACGTCCGCGCCGACGCTCGCGCTCATGCTCGGGCTCGCGGTCGGCATCGACTACGGCCTCTTCATCATCTCGCGGCATCGGGAGCAGCTCGCCTCGGGCATGCCGATCGGGGAATCCGTCGCCGCCGCCGTCGCCACCGCCGGCACCGCCGTCGCGTTCGCGGGCACGACGGTGATCATCGCGCTGCTCGGGCTGCTGATCGTCGGGATCCCGTTCCTCTCGATCATGGGCGTGGGTGCCGCGTTCGCCGTGCTCGTCGCCGTGTCCTCGTCCGTGACCCTGCTGCCCGCGCTCCTCGCCCTCGGCGGCGAGCGGTTCGTGCCGAAGCCGGGCAGCCGCGCCGCCCGGCGGGCCGAGGCGGCCGCCGCCGGCGAGGTGCACACCATGGGCGCGCGGTGGGTGGCGCTCGTCGCCAAGGCGCCGGTCGTCGCGGTCGTGCTCGTCGTCGCGGTGCTCGGCGTGCTCGCGATCCCGGCCGCGAGCCTCGAGCTCAGCCTGCCGAACAACGGCAGCCAGCCCGTCGGCACGGATGCGCGCACCGCCTACGACCTCACCGCGAAGGAGTTCGGGCCCGGCCGCAACGGCCCGCTGCTCATCCTCGCCGACGTCACCCAGAACAACGACTTCCTGAACGCGCTCGACTCGATCAAGCGCCGCATCGCGGCGCTGCCGGACGTGGCGGCCGTCGGCACGCCGACGCCGAACGAGACCCTCGACTCCGCGATCCTCCAGGTGGTGCCCGGATCGGCGCCGGACTCGCCGAAGACGATCGCCCTCGTCCAGCGCATCCGCGCCCTCGAGCCGGCCTTCACGCGCGACTACGACATCCCGATCAGCGTCACCGGCACGACCGCCGTGCAGATCGACATCTCCACCCGGCTCGGCAACGCGCTGCTGCCGTTCGTGCTCGTGGTCGTCGGCCTGTCCGTGCTGCTGCTGCTCGCCGTCTTCCGCTCGCTCGTCGTGCCGCTGAAGGCCGCGGCCGGGTTCCTGCTCTCGCTCGCCGCGAGCGTCGGCGTCACCGTCGCCGTCTTCCAATGGGGATGGTTCGGGGCCCTCGGCACCGAGCCCGGTCCGCTGCTGTCGTTCCTGCCCGTGCTGGTCATCGCGATCCTGTTCGGGCTCTCGATGGACTACGAGGTCTTCCTCGTCTCCGGCATGCGGGAGGCGTGGGTGCACTCCGGGGATCCTCGGTTCGCCGTCCGCCGCGGCTTCACGCACGGGTCACGCGTGGTGACCGCGGCCGCGCTGATCATGATCTTCGTCTTCGCGTCCTTCATCCCGGAGGGCGGCGGCACGATCAAGCCGATCGCGCTGTCGCTCGCCGCCGGCATCGTGTTCGACGCGTTCCTCGTGCGGATGACCCTCGTGCCCGCCGTAATGCTGCTCGTGAAGCGGGCCGGTTGTTACCTGCCCGCGTGGCTCGAGCGGGTGCTGCCGACCGTCGACATCGAGGGGGTGGGGCTCACGGCCCGCCGCGAGCAGCTCGCCTGGGCGGCCGGCCAGGGCGGCTGGCTCCTCTCGGCGGAGCGGCTCGTGGCCGCGGAGCCCTTCGCGACGGACCCGATCGACCTGCGCGTCGCCCGCGGCGGGGTCACGGTGCTCGCCGTGCCCGCGCCCATCCGCCGCGGCGTGGTCGCCACCCTCACCGGGCACCTGGTCCCCGCCACCGGAACGGTGCAGGTCGACGGCCACCCGGCGCCGGCCGAGGCCGCCGACGTGCGGCGGCTCGCCGCGCCGGTGCTCGACGACGGCACCGCGGCCACCGCGTCCGTCGGCGAGCTGATCACCGAACGCCTCCGGTCCGCGCCCCGCCGGGCCCGCAGCGGCTCCGTCGCCATCTGGCTCGAGCGCATCCGCGCCGCCGAGCCGGCCCTCGCCGCCACCCGTACCCGGCTCGACCGGCACACGCCGCTCGGCTCCCTCGTCGCGGAGGAGCGGCTCGTCGTCCTCGCGGCCGCCGCCCTCGCCGGGGGAGCGGAGGTCGTCGTCCTCGACGTCGGCGACATCGGCCGCGAGGCCGAACGGCGCCTCGCCGCGGCCCTCCCCGAGCTCCTGGACGGCGGCGGCGCCGCCGTCCTCGTCACCGCTTCCGCCGAGGCACCCGCCCTCGCCCCCGTCCCCGCGAGGAAGGTCCCCGCATCCCGATGAACCGTTCGTTCCGCAGCATCGCGCTGCTCGTCGTCGCCGCGATCGTGCCCGCGCTCGTGCTCGGCGTCTTCATCGGCGCGCTCGCCGCCGCCGACAAGGGCCACGCCACCATCCCCGCCGCGATCGTCAACCAGGACCGGTTCGTCCAGTCCAAGGGGGCGAACGGCAAGACCACCACCATCGCCGCCGGCCGCCTCGTCGTGACGAACCTCACGAAGCCGACCGCGAGCGGACCCGGCGCCACGATCGACTGGCGCCTGTCCAACGCCTCCCAGGCGAACGACCTGCTCGCCTCCGGGGCCGTGTACGCGATCGTGACGATCCCGAAGGACTTCTCGAAGTCGATCTCGACCGTCTCGACCACGCACCCGGACCGCGCGAGCATCACCATCCGCACGGACGACGCCCACGGCTACATCGTGAGCCAGCTCGCCTCCTCGCTCGGCACGTCGCTCACGGCGACGCTCGGCAGCACCATCTCCGAGGGCGTGATCAAGGGCCTCTACGGCGGCTACGGCACCCTGCACGACCAGCTCGGCAAGGCCGCGGACGGCGCCGACACGCTCGGCTCCGCCGGCGGATCGCTCGCCATCGGCCTCGGGAGGCTCGCGAGCGGCCAGGACGGCATCGCCTCCGGAGCCACCGGGCTCGGCAGCGGCGCAGCGCAGCTCGCGAGCGGTGCGGACTCGCTGGCGTCCGGGGCGTCATCCCTGGCGGCCGGGCTCGCCTCCGCCGCGAACGGGGCGGACGCCTCCGCCTCCGGCGCCTCGAAGCTCGCGGGCGGGGTGCGCCGCTACACGGGGGGCGTCTCCTCCCTGGCCTCGGGACTCCGCACCGCGGCATCGCGCTCGTCGGGCCTGCAGCAGCTGCCCGACGGCGTGAAGGCGTACACCGGCGGCGTGAGCTCGGCGAACGACGGGCTGAAGCAGGTGCTCGCCGACCCCACCCTCCCGGCGCAGGACAGGGCCGCGCTCACGCAGATCCAGCAGGGGCTGCAGGCGCGCAGCGATCAGGGCGCGGGGCTCGTGACCGGCGCGCAGGGCGCGGCGTCGCTGCAGAGCGGCGTCGCCGCCTCCGCGGCCGGCGCGGGGACGCTGGCGGCCGGGGGCCCGGCGCTCAACAGCGGCACCTCCTCGCTCGCGTCGGGGCTCGGATCCCTCGCATCCGGCCTGCACCGGAGCGCCTCCGGCGCCTCCGGCCTCGCCTCGGGGGCCGCGCAGCTCGCCTCCGGCACCCGCGGCATCGCCTCGGGCGCCGACCGGCTCGGCAGCGGGGCGGCGAAGATCGCGTCCGGCATCCGGTCGAGCGAGACCGGCGCGGCGAAGATCGGCAGCGGGACGACGAGCCTCGCCGGCGGCCTGCACAAGGCGGTCGACGGCCTGCCCGACACCACGCCCACCCAGGCGGCCCGAATCGCGGACGTCGTCGCCAACCCGGTGCAGGCCACGAGCCAGCGCCAGCACCTGACGAGCAGCATCGGCCAGATCGTCGCGGCGCTCATCCTGCCGGTCTCGCTGTGGATCGGAGCGTCGGCCGCCGTGCTGCTGTTCGGGGCGATCCGCCGCCGCCTGCTCGCGACCGGTATCGGCTCCGGGCGCCTCGTCGGCGCCGCGCTCGCCCGCGGCGCACTGCTCGCGGTCGCGCAGGCCGTGCTGCTGCTCGTGCTGCTGCAGTCGACGCTCGGGCTCACCTGGGATCGCGCGGCCCTCGCGCTGCTCGTCGCCGTCGTGACCGGCGTGGCCTTCTTCGCGGTGCACCAGCTGCTCACCGCCCTGTTCGGTCGCGCCGGCACGGTGATCTCGATCGTGCTGCTCGGCGCGCAGCTCGTCGCGGTGGGCGGCCTGTACCCGATCCAGCTGGTGTCGGAGCCGTTCCAGGTGGTGAGCCCGTACCTGCCGCTCACGGCGGCCGTCGGCGCGATGCAGGCGGTCATCACCGGTGCGGACGGCGGGGCGGTCGGCGGCGGGATCGCGACGCTGCTCGTCTACGGCGTGGTGGCGTTCGCCCTCACCGTGGTGGCGGTCGCGCGGCGACGCTCGTCCGTCGCGCTGTTCGCGCCACCGGCGGTGCCCGCCCTCGGATGAGCGGCGCAGGCGCGCCGCATACGGTGACCGGATGAGGGTGCACACGAAGCGGCGGCCCGACGCGCCCGCGGGCTTCTTCGAGGCGGAGGCCGCCGGCCTCGCCTGGCTCGCCGCCGCCCACGGCGCCGCGGTCGTGCGCGTCGTCGCGGTGGAGCCGGGCCGGATCGACCTCGAGGCGCTCGAGCAGGCACGGCCCACCGAGCAGCACGCGAGGGATCTCGGCCGGGCCCTCGCCGTCACCCACGACGCCGGCGCCGCCGCCTTCGGGGTGCCGCCCGAGGGCTGGTCGGGCCCCACCTTCCTCGGCGACCAGGAGCTGCCGACCCGGGCGGCCGGCTGGGAGCGGTGGGGCGCGTTCTACGCCGAGGCGCGCGTGCTGCCGTACGCGCGCCGCGCGGCGGAGCGGGGACACCTCGGCGGAGCCGACCTGCGGCTCGTCGAGCGGGCCTGCGAGCGCATCGAGGGCGGCGACCTCGACGACGACGAGCCGCCCGCCCGCCTCCACGGCGACCTCTGGAACGGCAACGTGCAGTGGACCCCCGGCGGCGCCGTCCTCATCGACCCCGCGGCCTCCGGCGGCCACCGCGAGACCGACCTCGCGATGCTCGCCCTGTTCGGCTGCCCGTTCCTCGCCGCCGTCTACGGCGCCTACGACGAGGCGCATCCGCTCCGGCCCGGCTGGGAGGAGCGGCTGGAACTGCACCAGCTGCATCCGCTCGCCGTGCACGCCGCCAGCCACGGCGCCACCTACGCGGCGCCGCTCGTCGCCGCGGCGCAGAGCGTGCTCGACCTGCCCTGAGCGGCCCCCGATAGCCTGAACCGACGGAAAGAGGAGCGGAACCGACGTGAACGGTGAGCAGGACCGGTTCGATTTCGTCGTCGTCTCGAACCGCCTGCCGGTGGACCGTGAGTTCGCGCACGACGGGTCGGCCACGTGGAAGCCGTCGCCCGGCGGCCTCGTCGCGGCGCTCGAGCCCGTGATGCGCGGCGCCGACGGCGCCTGGATCGGCTGGACCGGCGTCGCCGACGACGAGGTGGACCCGTTCCAGACCGACGGCCTCCACCTCGTGCCCGTGCCCCTGTCGGAGCAGGACGTCCAGGAGTACTACGAGGGCTTCTCCAACGACACGATCTGGCCGCTGTACCACGACGTCATCGCGCCGCCGAAGTACCAGCGGGACTGGTGGGACGCCTACGTGCGGGTGAACCGCCGCTTCGCGGACCGGGCCGCGGCGACCGCGGCGGAGGGGGCGACCGTCTGGGTGCAGGACTACCAGCTGCAGCTCGTGCCGCGGATGCTGCGGGAGCAGCGGGAGGACCTCACGATCGGGTTCTTCAACCACATCCCGTTCCCGGCGTACGGCCTCTACTCGCAGCTGCCGTGGCGCTCGCAGATCATCGAGGGGCTGCTCGGCGCCGACCTCATCGGCTTCCAGCGGCGGGCGGACGCCGGCAACTTCCTCCGCGCGGTCCGCCGGCTCTTCCACCTGCCCACGGTGCACAACCGCGTCGAGCTGCCGCCCGCCGGGAGCGGCCGGTGGCCGAACTCCGGCGGACCGGAGTCCCGCGCCGTCATCGCCCGGCACTTCCCGATCTCGATCGACGCGCAGGCCTACGTCGAGCTCGCCGG
>JBQCCU010000119.1:0-8633 GCA_051961935.1 Amnibacterium sp.
GCGGCGCAGCCGCTTCAGGTCGGCGAAGGGGGCGGGCGTCACCTCGGCGACGGTGCTCGAGATCGCCTCGGCCCACCTCGTGGTCGAGCGGTGAGCACGAGCGCGGTGGTCACGACGGTGACGGCGTCTCCGCCGCAAGCGATCCGGGCGACGGCGACCACCGGATGCACTGACGCTCCGAGCGCGCGGTCGTTCGCGCTCGACCGGGGCTCGAAGTCCGGTGGCGGTCGTGTGGGAATTCCCCGGGAATCGGGCACCCCGTCGTGCGGCCTGCGGTAGTGCGCGACATGGCGCGACCTCGTTGACGGCTGCCCTCGCGGCCCCGAGATCCGCGCCGTTGTGCTGATCCGCCACTTCCGCGCCCGCTCCTGCTCCGACGCTGCGGTCCCGGAAGCGCGCCGCGCCCGCCGACCCGTCCTCCCAGACATCCGGCGGATCGGGTTCACACTCGTTGCGCCCACCTTCCAGGCCGACCCGGCGGATGCGGTGGGTGAGGAGTGGTGATGCGAGTCAGCGAGATCATGGGCACCCGTGCGAGGGCGGCGCTTCGATGCGTCGGCGTGGAGTACGCGCCCGACGAGCGGCACCGGGTGATGTCGACCGCCGTCGAGCTCTACCGCGTGCTCGGCGTCGAGGTGGAGGTCGACGACCTCCGGATCACGCTGCCCTGCAGCGAGGTGTTCGCGGCAACCCTCGTCGGACCGCTGGAGCGGCTCGCCGGCCGCCCGGCCTTCAACGAGTGGCGGAGCGGCCGCCTCGTCTGACGGGAGCGCGAGCACCGCTCGTGCCACAATCTGCGCATGAGCGAAGATACGCAGCGATGCGGACGCCTGCCCGAGAGCGAGTACGTCGAGCTCGCCGTCGAGGTGTTCTCGCTGCTCGCCGACCCGACGCGGGTGCGCATCGTCCTCGCGCTGCGTGAGATCGAGGAGCTCTCGGTCAACCACCTCGCGGACATCGTCGACCGTCCCCCCGCGACCGTCTCGCAGCACCTCGCGAAGATGCGGATGGCCCGCATGGTGACGACCCGCCATCACGGCAACCGCGTCTTCTACGCCCTGGCCGACGAGCACGCGTCCGACCTGGTGGTCGACGCGATCCGTCAGGCGGAGCACGCCGTCACCGCCACGCCCCGGCATCACCAGGCCGGCCACGGCGCGGTGCGGCCGGTGGAGCAGCGGTCGTGAGCGGCGCGCGCGACGCGGCGCACGTCCACGAGCACGGCCATGACCACGGCCACGGTCCCGAACACGGCCACGGCCACGGCCACGGCCACGACCACGACCACGGCCATGACCACGGCCATGAGCACCACCACGGCCTCCGCGGCTTCCTGCACGAGCTCTTCGTGCCGCACACCCACGACGCCGCCGACGCGGTGGACGACGCGATGGAGGCCAGCCGCGACGGCGTGCGGGCGCTGAAGGTCAGCCTCTTCGTGCTGCTCGGCACGACGGTGCTGCAGTTCGGGCTGGTGCTCGTCACCGGTTCGGTGGCGCTGCTGGCGGACACCGTGCACAACTTCTCGGACGCCCTCACCGCGGTGCCGCTCTGGGTGGCGTTCGTGCTGGGGCGGCGCGCGGCGTCCCGCCGCTAAACCTACGGCTACGGCCGGGCGGAGGACCTCGCCGGCCGCTTAATCGTGGTCGTCGTGCTGCTCTCGGCGGTGGTCGCCGCCTGGCAGTCGATCGACCGGCTGATCCACCCCCATGCGCCGGACAACCTCGGCTGGCTCGCGGTCGCCGGGGTGATCGGTTTCCTCGGCAACGAGTAGGTGGCGGTCTACCGGATCCGCGTCGGCCGGCGGATCGGCTCCGCCGCGCTCGTCGCGGACGGTGTGCACGCCCGCACCGACGGCTTCACCTCGCTCGCGGTCGTGATCGGGGCGCTCGGGGTCTGGCTCGGCTTCCCGCTCGCGGACCCGATCATCGGCATCCTCATCGCGATCGCGATCTTCGTGCTGCTGCTCGGCACGATCCGCAGCATCGGCCGCCGGCTCCTCGACGGCATCGAGCCGGACCTGCTCGCCACCGCCGAGCACGCGCTCGAGCACGTCGAGGGGATCCGGGAGGTGCGCACGATCCGCCTGCGGTGGGTGGGGCACCGGCTGCAGGGCGAGGCGACGGTCGTCGTCGGCGATCGCCCGCTCGAGGACGCCGATCGCATCGCCGCCGAGGGAGCGGACGAGCTGCGCGAGCACCTCCGCACCCTCGACGCCGTCACCGTCACCCCGGTCAGCCGGTGACCGGCGCTCCCACCGCGGCCCCGGCGCGGATCCTCCGCCGCCGCGGCTTCCTGCTCGAGGGCGTCACGCTCGCGTGGAACGTCGTCGGGGTGATCGTGCTGGCGGCGATCGCGGCGCGCAGCGGGTCGGTCGCCGTCCTGGGCTTCGGGCTCGACAGCCTGATCGAGATCGGCGCGAGCGTCGTCGTCCTCTGGGAGCTCTCCGGCACGGGGGAGCGGCGGCAGCAGCGGGCGCTGACCCTCATCGCCGTCGCGTTCGTGGCCCTCGCCCTCTACCTGACCGTGCAGAGCGTGCTCGCGCTCGTGGCCGGTCACCGACCCGCTGACGGGCTGCCGGGCATCGTGTGGACGGGCGTCACCGCCGTGGTCATGTTCCTGCTCGCGCACGGGAAGGCGGTCACGGGCCGAGCGCTCGGCAACCCGGTGCTCGTCGCGGAGGGCCGCGTCACGGTCGTCGACGGGCTCCTGGCCGTCGCGGTCCTCGTCGGCCTCTCGCTCGACGCGCTGCTCGGCTGGTGGTGGGCGGATCCGCTCGCGGCGCTCGTGATCGTCGGCTACGCGATCCGCGAGGCGCTGCACATCCTGAAGCGCTGACGTGCGCGGGTGCCCGCGTGGCGGGGAGGTCCCGAGGAAGGCGCTTCTACAATCACCGTAGAACTCGGGGCTCGACCGGTCCCGCCGTCCCTGCGCTCGCGGGGAGAGAAGGAGAGCTCGTGCGTCCGGAAGCCGTGGAGCCTCGTCCGTCCCCGGGGAGCGGGAACCCGTTCCTCCGTCCCGCCGTCAAGGCGCTGCTCGCGGCGATCTGCTTCCTCGCGCTCGTGGGCCTCGGGGTGCTCGCGAGGACCGCGCTGGTCACCCGCCACGACCTGCACGTGGATGTGAAGGCGGAGGCGTTCCGCTTCCCGCTCGCCACCTCGCTGTCGCTCGCCGCCACGGCGGCCGCCTCCGAGGCCGTCGGCATCGGCGTGCTCCTGATCGCGGTGGCCGCGCTGGTCGTGCGCGGTCGGCGCTGGGACGCCGCGCGGCTGTTCGCCACGGTGGGCGCCTCGTGGGTGCTCGGGATCGCGGTGAAGCTGCTCATCGACCGCACCAGGCCGCCGGCGTCGCTGTGGCTGCTGAAGCCCGACTCGGTGGACAGCTTCCCGAGCGGTCACGACACGACGGCGTGCGTGATGATCGTGATCGCCCTGGTCGTGTTCCGCGGCCTGCCCAGGCTCCGCCTCGTCGCGACGGCGCTCGCCACCGCGTTCGCGGTGGCCGTCGGCGCGAGCCGGATCTACCTCGGCGACCACTACCCGACGGATGTGCTCGGCAGCTGGCTCACCGTCGCCGCGGCCGCCCTCCTCGTCTGGGCGGTCACGGACCTCCGGCCGCTGCGGCGCCTCGGCACCCGGGTGCTGAAGGACCCGCGGCCCGCGCCCCGGCTCGTCTGATCGCGAGGGGTCGGCCGGGCATGGTGGACGGAGCGCCCCGCGACCGGGGCGTGCGGGACCACGTGCTCGATCTCGTCTTCCTCATCGGCGTCGCGCTGAAGGGGCTGGACGGGCTGGGGGAGCTGCTGCTCGGCTTCCCGCTGCTGTTCCTCTCGCATTCCCAGGTCACCTCCCTCGCGCGGCACCTCACCGCGGAGGAGCTGACCGAGGACCCGCACGACCTCGTCGCGAACCTGCTGCTGCACGGAGCCGCGCACGCGGGCCAGGGCGCACTCCTCTTCGTCGGGCTCTACCTGCTGGTGCACGGGGTCGTGAAGCTCGCCATCGTCCTCGCGCTGATCTGGGGGAAGGAGCGCGTCTACCCCTGGGCCATCGGCGCGCTGGCGCTGTTCGCCGCGTTCCAGACGGTCGAGTTCGTCCTGCATCCGTCGGTCTCCGTGGCGCTCCTCACTGCGCTCGACGTCCTGATCATCGGCCTCACCTGGCGCGAGTGGCGTCGGCACCACAGCCTGCGAGAGACCCTGGCGACGACGGTCGACTGGATGTGCAGCGGGCGTCGCGCTCGCCGGGGACGGGCAGACCGGCGCTGAACGCCGGCCGCTATCCGGCAGCGCGAGCGGGGACGCGGCGCGCGAGGAGCGCGAAGAGCGCGGCCGCGGCGACCAGGGCGACTCCGAGCGCGGACAGGCCGGCCCAGAGCCCGGCCGCGGCGGCCACGACTCCGACCAGCGCCGGCGCCGCCGCGTCGCCGAGCTCGCGGCCCATCTCGGCCGTGCCCATGGTCCGGCCGAGCCGCTCGGGGGAGGCGGTCGCTGCGAGGGCGGCGTACCCGCTCGGGGTCGCCGCCGCCACGCCGAGTCCGAGCAGCAGGGTGCCGGCGATGAGCACCGGCGTGTCCGGCGCCCATGCCGCGAGGAGCACGCCGGCCGAGCTGAGCAGCAGGGCGCCGGGCGCCAGCCGTCTCGCCAGCAGGCGGCCCTCGTCGATCCACCGCCCCAGGAGCGGCTGGGCGACCACGAGCGCGAGGGCGAGCACGGAGGCCACGGCCGACGCGCCGAGCACGCCCGCGTGCAGCCGAGCGGCCTGCGCCGGGAGGAAGCCGATGCCGGCCACGAGGGCACCGGCGGCGCCGGCGAGCAGCAGGACCGGGCCGAGGAAGTCCGCTCGGGTGCTCTCGCGCAGCACGTCGAGCGCGGTGGGGCGCGCCCGCGGCAGCGGCTCGATCCGCGGGCAGCGGAGGAGGGCCCAGGCGGCGACGCCGAACCCGAGCACGGCGAGCACGAGCTGCAGCAGCCCGATGCCGCCGACGGCGGCGAGCAGCGAGCCGAGGACCGGGCCCGTGACGTACCCGAGGCTCTTCCAGGAGCCGTAGCGGCCGAACGCCCGCCCGCGGCGCTCCGGCGTGGCGAGGCGCGCGACCGCCGCCGACGCGGCGGGCGAGAACGCGGACGCCGCAGCCCCCTGACCGAACCGGATCGCGATCAGTGCGGCCGGCCCCGACCAGATCGCGCCGACGGCCGAGACCGCCCCGAAGGCGAGCAGGCCGGCCGCGATGACCGGGCGGGGCCCGATCCGGTCGGCCAGCGCGCCGAACACCGGTTTGAGGAGCACCTCCGCGAGGTCGTACACCGCGATGAGGAGGCCGAGCTGCAGCACCAGACGTCCGGCGCTCTCGGCGCCCACCGTCGCCGCGACCGCGTGGGCCCCGAAGGCCGTGACGAACCCGGCGGCGTAGAGCGGCCGCACGTCGGGGCGGTCGGTCCGGCCGGGCTCCTGCTCCTCGTGCGACGGCGCTGCTCCGGACATCCCATCCCTCCGGCTCGGTGTTACCAGCGTTACATCATAGGAAGTGCGTCTGGGGCTGCCGCCGCGCGTCGGCCCGCGCAGCGGCCTGCGGCGCGTGCGCCGACTACGCTCGCCGCAGCGCAGCGGGCCCCGCGCTGCGGGTAGTCGATCCGGGTCGGGGCCGGAGGATCGCGCGATGGCCGAAGCCGAGGAGCTGCGCTCGCGCCGACGGCACGGCTCCCTCGAGGCGCAGGTGCTTCAGCACCTCCAGGAGGCGGGCGCTCCTCGGACCGCCACCGACGTGCGGGCCTGGCTGAACGGCGGTGCGGACGGGCTCGCGTACACGACCGTGGTCACCGTGCTGTCCCGGCTGCACGAGAAAGGCCTGCTCGATCGCGTCAAGCAGGGGCGGTCGTTCGCCTACGTGGCGGTGGCGGATGAGGCGCGCCTGACCGCGCGGCGGCTGAAGAGCGTGCTCGAGCACGGACCCGATCCGGAGGCGGTGCTGACGCACTTCGTCGGGGATCTCTCGCCGCGTGACGCCGCGCTCCTCCGCCGCCTGATCGCGACGAACGGCGGCGACGGGGCCGCCGACTGATGCGCATCGCGATCTACCTGCCGCTCCTCGCGCCGGTCCTGGCCGCTCTCGTCGCCGGGCCCGTCGCCGAACGGCTGCGGCCGCGGGTGGCGGTGTGGATGGTCACGGCCGCCGCGGTCGTGCTCGCCTGCGCGGCGCTCGCCGCGCTCGCCCTGCTGGCCGCCGCGGGGCTCGCCCAGCTCCCCGCCTTCGCGGCGCTGCAGGGGTACTCGCTGCGGCTGCTGCACGAGCACGACCCGGCGAGTCCCGCGCTCGGGGTGCCGGCCGCGCTCCTGCTGGCCGGCGGCCTCGCCAACGCCGTGCGAGTCGCCTGGGGGCGCCTGCTCGCACTCGCCGCGGCGGCCGACCAGGCGGCGCGGCTGCCGGCCGGAGGCGAGGTCGTGGTCACCGACGACGACGCCTACGACGCCTATGCGGTGCCGGGGCTGCCGGGCCGGATCGTGATCTCGAGCGCCATGCTCGACGTCCTGACCGCTCCCGAGCGGGCCGTGCTCCTCGCCCACGAGCGGGCGCACCTGCGGCGACGGCATGTCCTCTTCGTGAGCCTCGCCCGTTGCGCCGCCGCGGCCGTCCCCGTGCTCATCCCGCTGCAGCGCGTGGTCGAGTTCTCGGTGGAGCGCTGGGCGGACGAGCTCGCCGCGACCGCCACCGGAGACCGGCGCGGTGCGGCGATCGCCATCGCGAAGGCGGCGCTCGCCACCGGCGGCCGGCGCGGCTCGATGCCGGCCGCCGCGCTCGGCATCGGAGGCGGCTCCGCGGGGCCGGTGCCCCGTCGGGTGGCCGCGCTGCTCGCGCCGCCGCGGCCGTCGGAGCCCGTGGCGGCGGCCCTGGCGGTCGCCGGCCTCATCCTCGCCGTCGCCTGCGCGGCGGAGGGTGCGCGCGACCTGCACGCGCTGTTCGTGCTGGCGGGGCTGCTGCACTAGGCGGCGTCGCCCGGCGCGCGACGGGCGCACGCGCTCGCGCCCGTCCCGGAGGGTCCGCGCGGGCCGGTTCCTTTCCCACGCGGTACATCGATAAGCAGCAGCCGGTGCCGCCGCAGCAGCCGGTGGTCTCGTCCATGCGTCGCCTCCTCTCCCGTCGGGTCACCCCGCCAGCGAGGCGAGGAGTCCTTCGACCCGGCCGCGGATCTCGTCGCGGATGGGGCGGACCTGCTCGAGGGGGAGCCCCGCCGGGTCGGTCAGCTCCCAGTCCTCGTAGCGCTTGCCCGGGAAGATCGGGCACGCGTCGCCGCATCCCATGGTGATCACGACGTCGGACGTCCGGACGTCGTCGACCTCGAGGACGCGCGGCCGCCCGGCGCGGATGTCGATGCCGACCTCGGCCATCGCCTCGACCGCGACGGGGTTCAGTCGGTCTGCGGGCTCGCTGCCGCCGGAGAGGACCTCGACCCGGTCGCCGCCCAGCTCGCGGGCGAAGCCCGCCGCCATCTGGGATCGGCCGGCGTTGTGGACGCAGACGAACAGCACGGTGGGGCGGTCGGTGCTCACGGGGCCTCCTTCATCGATGGGGATCGATGGAAGCATAGATAGTGATCGATGTTTCTGTCACCATGGAGGCGTGACGACGATCGAGATCCCGCTGTCCGTGCGGAGCGCGGCGTGCTGCATCGGGGACACGTGTGCACCGCTCACGCGGGAACCGATCACCCGCGACGGCGCCGCGGAGCTGTCCGGCCTGCTGAAGGCCCTGGCCGATCCGGTGCGCCTGCGGCTGGTGTCGATGATCGCCGCGCACGAGGGGGCCGAGGCCTGCGTGTGCGACCTCACCGAGCCGCTCGGCCTCAGCCAGCCGACGGTGAGCCACCACCTCAAGGTGCTCGCCGACGCGGGCTACCTCACCCGCTCGAAGCGGGGCACCTGGGCCTACTACGCGCTCGTCCCCGGCGCGCTCGACAGCATCGCCGCACTCCTCCGCACCGTCTGACTCGCCCCGCTTCGCGTCCCGGAGCCTCGCTGGAGCGCGGCGAGCGGTGCTCCCGCCGGCACCCCTCGGCCTCGAGCGCACAGATGGCGGCGCCGTGTTCGCGCGGCGGCGGCCGGTGCTCGCGTGTGAGCGGTGCGCCCACACGGAGGCGCTCGTCGCGTCCCGTTCGCCCACGGAACGGGGGCGTGGACGCGACGCGCCCGGGATGCGGGTGAGGTGGGCAGACCGCCTCGACGTGTGTGTATAGTTCTCAAGCCCGATCGGAGCGAGAGCGCCGAGAGGGAGACCGAAGGCGGTCGGGACACGGTCCCGGATGCTGTAGGTTGGACACCACGACGGAGGGGCGAGAGCCCGGGCCGTCACGCCAGGCCCCGCCACGTGATCCGTTCAGGATCCCACGCCGGAGGATGGCGACACGGAAGGCGCCTCAGGCTGCTGGCAGGGATTGCTGGTGGGTGATGTGCGGCCGATCCTTGAGAACTCAACAGCGTGCACAATTGTCAATGCCAAAATACCTCGTCGACCGGTTTTTCCGGTCGGGAGATTCCTTTGGATTGAATTGGATTGTCAGTTGACGATCCTTCAGTCAGATCGAACTCGTCTGTCGGCCTTTGTGGCTGGTGGGCTTTTGTCTTGCCGTGCTGCTTTCG
>JBQCCU010000120.1:0-3641 GCA_051961935.1 Amnibacterium sp.
GGGGCGGCCCCGGCCCCCGCCGGGGGCCTCCCGGGGTGGGGGGCGGGCCCCCGGGGGGGGTGGGCCCCCCGGCCCCGGGCTGTGGGCAGCGGCCGGAGCCGGGCTAGCTGGGGTCGGCGATGCCGATGTTCGCCAGCTGCAGGTTGTGATCCGATCCCTGGTACCGCGGGTCGAAGCGCGTCGTGCCGGGCACGAGCCGCACCTCGTTCCGGTACCCGTAGGTGAAGGGCGAGCGGCGGATCATGATGTAGTCGATCCGGCTCGTGGGGTACGGGTGCGTCACCGCGTGCACGGGGTAGCCGTCGTCGGCGCCGTCCGTGCCGTTCGTCGCGTTCGAGGTGCTGTAGTTGTAGCCGCCCCGGTTCGTGGTGGCCCCGGCGTCGATGTAGCCGAGGTGGCGGAGCTGGAGGCTGCCGGCGTTCGGGTCGCTCCCGCCGTTCGCGATGAGGTCGCCGACGAACACGACGGGCAGCCGGGTGCCGTCGGGACGCGTCGCCTTGCCGTCGATCCACCTCGCGACCGCGGCGGCCTCGGCCTTCCGGAGCTGCGACACCGCGGAGGACGACCCCGCCGGCTGGTGGATCGAGAGGGCGAGGAACGACCGCGACGGGGTCGTCCGCGTCGAGAACTCGGCCCACATGCCGACCTCGTCGGCCTGGCTGGACGGCCACGCGGACCCCATGATCGTGCGCGGCGAGACGAAGCCGGAGGTCACCACGGTGAGCCGGGCGGGGTTGTAGAAGAGCGCCGAGTCGACGTAGACGTTCGAGCCCTGCGTGTAGAGCCAGCTGATCGCATCCTCACGGGCGTTCCGGTACGGGACGGCGACGCCCGCGCTGCTGCTCAGCGCGGTCTGCAGGGTCTGGTACTGCTCCGTGCAGCGGAAGATGCCGGCGGACGGCGAGTTGTGGCAGCCGGTCGGGTCGAGTCGCGCCGACGTCAGCTCCTGCAGCCCGATCAGGTCGGGGTGCAGGTTCTCGATGTTCGCCACGACCCGGGCCTTGCGCTGCGCCCACTGGTCCTTGCTCGTGAAGGACGCGGTGGCGGTGATGCTCTGCACGTTCCAGGACGCCACCTGCACGCGGGTCACCGGGCGGTGATCCGCCGGCGCGCCCGCGAAGGACCAGGTGCCCGACGGCGTGAGCCGGTACTTGTCGTGGGCGTTGAACGTGTAGTGCTTGACGGGATCCGTGGCCGTCGAGTTCGTGAGCACGACCTTGAGGAAGACGGCGTTGCCGCTGCCGGCGCCGAGCACGTCGTGGAGGCGGCTCGGGATCGTCACCGTCCAGGACTGGTAGGCGGCGGGATGCCAGCCGGTGGAGAAGTGGTTCTTGTCCGTGATGCTGTCGGAGCCGCCGATGATCGCGAACGACCTCGCCTGGGTGCCGCCGGACCAGGTGACGCGGATCTGATCCGGGCCGGCGGGGACGGCCCGCACGCGGGTGATCGAGGTGGGGATGTACGGCACGGGGCGCGCGGTGCGACGCGGCGACGCGCTCGCGGTGTGGTCCGCGGTGACGCGCACCGAGTAGGTGGCGAAGTCCCGCACCCCTCCGATGCGCACGGACGTCCCGCGCGTGTGGATGGTGTGCCCGGTGCTGCTGCCCGTGCCCCAGTGCACGGTGTAGCCGGTCGCGTGGGCGACGGTGTTCCACGCGGCGGTGATCTGCCGGTCGCCGCCCACGACGCGCACCGAGAGCGGTGCGGCGGTGGTCGCGGCCGCCGGCAGCGCCGCCACGGCGGACGCGCCGATCAGGCCGGCTGCGGCGACGGCGATCCCGGCGGTGCGGATGCCGCGCCGGGCGCGGCGCTCCGCCCGGATCCGGTCGGCACGAGTGACGTGCAAGCGCATGACGATTCCCCCCAGAACGGATGCGAGCAGGCCAACGGTACGCGCCGGCCGGCGATCGCGGTCGCCCCAGAATGCGGGTGGACCAGGCGTTCGACGCCCGACCGGGCGCGCCGCGCTCAGCCGGTGGGCCCGAACCGCTCCGTCCGGATTCGCTCGGGGGCGTGCCCGAGGGCGAGCAGGCCGTCCGCGATCGCCTCCACGAACCCGGTCGGCCCGCACACGTAGACGCTCGGATGCCGGCCCGGCGGGATGGTGAGCGCCGCGAGGTCCCCGGCGCCGATGCGCCCGACGGGGAGGCCCTCCGGCGCGCGCCGCGAGTAGCGCAGGTCGACGGTCAGCGACGGGCCGGCGAGGCGCTCGAGCTCGTCCCGGTAGTAGACGCGGGCCGGGTCCTGCACGCCGTACAGGAGCCGGAACGGGGCGGTGCTGCCCGCGGCGGCGTGGGTGCGGATCATCGCCATGAGCGGCACGATCCCGGAACCGCCCGCGATGAGCTGCACGGGCTCCGGCTGCTCCCGCCGCCACACGAACCAGCCGCCGATCGGGCCGCGGACCTCGATGGGATCGCCGACGCCGACGTCCTCCACGAGGTAGGGGGAGACCTCGCCGTCCGCGAAGCGCTCCACCGTCACCTCGACGGGCGTGACGCCCGTGCCGGAGGCGAGCGAGTAGGAGCGCTGCGCGGTGTAGCCGTCCTCCGCGGTCAGGCGGATGTCGATGTGCTGCCCGGCCACCGTGGATCCGAGCTCCGGGGCGTCGAGCACGAGGGTGCGCGCCGTGGCGGTCTCCGGGCGCACCGCGACGACCCGCGCGGCGATCCAGCGGTTCGGGTCAGGCGCTGCGATAGCGCTCCTCCAGCCACGGGTCGCCGTGCATGTGGTAGCCGAGCGCCTCCCAGAACCCGGCGCGGTCGTGCTCCATGAGCGTGAGGGAGTTCACCCACTTCGCGCTCTTCCAGAAGTAGAGGTGCGGCACGAGCAACCGCGCGGGGCCCCCGTGCTCCGGCCGGAGGGGCTCACCGTCGTACTCGAACGCGATCCAGGCCTTGCCGCCGCGGAGGTCCGCCATCGGGAGGTTGGTCGTGTAGCCGCCGTAGCAGCCCGCCATCACGTAGGGGGCGTCGGCGCCGACCGCGTCCAGGAACCGGTCCACCGAGACCCCGCGCCATTCGGTGCCGAACTTCCACCAGCTCGTCACGCAGTGGATGTCGGTGCTGCTCCGCTCCGGGCCGAGGCCGAGCATGTCGGCCCAGGTCCATTCGCGGGCCTCGCCGGCCGCGGTCGTGACGGTGAAGCGCCAGTCGTCCTCGCGGATGCGCGGGGTGATGCCGGCGGAGAGCACCGGGAAGCCGTGCTCCTCGTACTGCCCCGGCGGGAGCGCCGGGTTGGTGCTGCGGCGCCTGCCGCGGAAGCCGGGCGAGAAGGTTGCCATGCGGGCCTCCCTGATCCAGGCCTCCATGGTGGCACGGTGCGGCCGCCGGAGGTGACTTGCCACTTCTCGCCTTCTACGAGCGGGTTGAGCGGCGAAAAGTGGCAAGCCGCCTTGATCGGGGGACTCGCACCGCTCATCAGGGGTGCTGTGGCACGCTGGGGCGATGACCGCGGTGAACATCGGTGTGCCCCGCCGGGCGCCGCGGCCCGACGTGTCCGACCGTCCTGCCGATCCGGGCCTGCTCGACCGCTTCGGCCGAACCGCGACCGACCTGCGCGTGTCCGTCACCGAGAAGTGCTCGCTCCGCTGCACGTACTGCATGCCGGAGGAGGGGCTCCCGGCCATCCCGCGGGACGTG
>JBQCCU010000121.1:0-6837 GCA_051961935.1 Amnibacterium sp.
GTAGGCGCGGCCGAGGCCGCCGGAGTCCGCGGCGAGGTCGCGGAGGAAGTTCACCTTCTGGAACGCCGCCCCGAGCCGCCTGGCGCCCGTCTCGAGCACCGCGCGCTGCTGCGGGCTCGGCGCCGGCCCCTCGGCGAGGAAGGCCTGCAGGCACATGAGCCCGACGACCTCCGCGGAACCGTAGACGTAGGTCGCGAACGAGGCCGGATCGTGCTCGGTGCGGTCGAGGTCCATCCGCATCGAGGTGAAGAACGGGCGCACGACCTCCTCACCGATGCCGACGGCACGGGCCGTGGCGGCGAAGGCGTGCACGACGAGGTTCGTCGAGTAGCCGGTCCCCATGGCGCGATAGGTGTCGGCCTCGAGGGCGTCGAGGGCGGCCGCGACCTCGTCGCGCGACAGGCCCGACTCGACCGCGACCCCGTCGACCACCTCGTCGGCGAGGCGGACGAGCGCGTACACGTCGCGGATGTGCCGCCGCGTCGTCGCCGTCAGCATGCGGGTCGCGAGGCCGAACGACGTGGAGTACTCGGCGATCACGACGGCGGACGACCGCCAGGCGGCGCGCTCGTAGCGCTCCAGGGGCGTGCCGACCACCGCTCAGCGGACCTTCCCGGCGAGGACTGCGGATAGTCTCGACGTCACCGCAGCCGCGCGCCCCCGAAGAGGGGCGCCGACGCTGCTCACGGAGCCCAGGGTACAGCGGAGCGAACAGTGGATGATCCCGAGCTGGTCGTCCTGCTCGCCGACGACGGCACCCCCATCGGCACGGCCGACAAGCGCACCGTGCACGGGCCGGACACCCCGCTGCACCTCGCCTTCAGCTGCCACCTCTCCGACGACGACGGCCGCCTCCTCGTCACCCGGCGCGCGCTCGGCAAGCGCACGTGGCCGGGGGTGTGGACGAACTCGTTCTGCGGGCATCCGGCGCCGGGCGAGCGGATGGCGGAGGCGGTCGCCCGACGCGCCCTCGAGGAGCTCGGCGTGACGGTGTCGGCCCTCGAGGCCGCCGTGCCCGACTTCCGCTACATCGCGACGGACGCCTCCGGTGTGGTGGAGAACGAGATCTGCCCCGTCTACACCGCGACGACGCAGGACGAGGTGTCACCCGACCCCGACGAGGTGATGGAGTTCCGGTGGGTCGACCCGGCACGCCTCGCCGAGGCGGTCACGGCGGCGCCGTGGGCGTTCAGCCCGTGGCTGACCCTGCAGCTGCCCGCGCTGGCCGCCGCGCGCTGAGCCACCCGCTTCTACTCGGCAGCGAGGCCGGCTAGGAACCTTCGCTGCGGTGCTCGCCCGTCGGCGGCACCACCGTGCGGTGGAAGCCCAGGTACGACCGCGACGCGGTCGGCCCGCGCTGCCCCTGGTACCGCGAGGCGTACTCCCCCGAGCCGTAGGGACGGTTCGCCGGTGAGCTGAGCCGGAAGAAGCAGAGCTGCCCGATCTTCATCCCCGGCCAGAGCTTGATCGGCAGGGTGGCGACGTTCGACAGCTCGAGGGTGATGTGTCCTGTGAAACCGGGATCCACGAACCCCGCCGTCGAATGCGTCAGCAGACCCAGTCGCCCGAGCGAGCTCTTGCCCTCCAGTCGAGCCGCAATGTCGTCGGGCAGGGTCACCTGCTCGAGGGTGGACCCGAGCACGAACTCCCCCGGATGCAGGATGAACGGCTCGTCCCCGCGGGTCTCGACGAGACGCGTCAGCTCCGGCTGGTGCTCGGCCGGGTCGATCACCGCGTACTTGTGGTTGTCGAACAGCCGGAACAGGCGATCGAGGCGGACGTCGAAGCTCGACGGCTGCAGCAGGCCCGGATCGTAGGGGTCGAGCACCACCCGCCGCTGGTCGAGCTCCGCCAAGATGTCGCGGTCCGACAGCAGCACGGGTCGACCCTACCAACGCGGAAGGCACGCCCGTCCGGTACGATCGCTACCCGGCGCCTCTCGAAGGCGCTTCGCGGGCGTAGTTCAATGGCAGAACTCCAGCTTCCCAAGCTGGTAGCGCGGGTTCGATTCCCGTCGCCCGCTCCAGTCCCAGGGACCCTCGCGTCGGACCGGGGGTCGCAATCGCCTGACGGCGATCGCGGGGTTCGATTCCCGTCGCCCGCTCCAGTCCCAGGGACCCTCACGTCGGACCGGGGGTCGCAATCGCCTCACGGCGATCGCGGGGTTCATTCCCGTCGCCCGCTCCAGTCCCGTTTCCGAGCCGTGTCGTCAGCGCAGGCGCGCCGACACGGGCAGCGGCCGCTCGTCCCCGCCGAGCACCACGTCGATCAGCAGCCTGCGGCCCGCACTCGTCGTCGCCCCGCAGGTGAACCGCTCCCCCGGCATCGGCCGCAGGCCCGCGGGGCACCGGAGGTCCGCGAGCCGCACCCCGCCGTTCAGCGCCTGGTTCTCGATGTCGCTCCGGATGACCGCGACGTGCGCCTCGTTCTGCACGGCGAGGAGGAGCGGGACGGCGATCGCCCCCTGCAGCGGGACCGCCACGAGCGCGAGGGCGAGTCCGACGAAGGCCCGCACCCGCCCGACTCCGCCACGGCGGGCGGCCCGCGACATCCCGACGGCCCCGAACACGACGCCGAGGATCGTGGGGACCAGCAGCACGTCGAGCACCAGCGCGAGGATCCCGAGCGCGAGCCCCGCGGTCGCCATGCGGTTGCGGGGGAGCCCGACGATCGGGGCGATGCGGCCCGTATCGGTGGCGGTCACGGCGGGAGCGCACCGGGGCGGACGGCCCCTCACATGCGCGGTCCAGCCGGCGCCGTCCCAGAAGCGGGACGCGGCCGTGCCTTCCGGGTCCGGATACCAGCCCACGGCGGACGGCGCGACATCGCGGTCCGTCACTCTGCTTCCTCTCAGTACGGCGGATCACGTCCATGCTGCTGGCAGACGGTGGTGCCGCGCGTCCCCCAGTTCGGGCAGGGACACGGCCTCAGGCAACCTTCAACGGAAGGTCTGATCCTGACGGGAGGATTGGGGCCGGATGAGAGCAATCCGAACGCGGATCGCTCTCCGAACCCCACCCGGCACGGCCCCGTCGTGCTCCCGAAGGAGGCAACCACCCCATGTCCGCCACAGCCGCTTCCGTGCGGGGCACCCGCTTCGGCGCATCCCCCAACCGGATCCTCGCCACCGTCTTCGGCATCGTGTACCTGCTCGTCGGCCTGCTCGGGTTCTTCTGGACCGCGAACGTGCCGTTCGCGGGACCCGGCGACGGCTCCAGCAACCTGATCCTCGGCGTCTTCGAGGTGAACCCGCTGCACAACGTCGCGCACCTGCTCATCGGCTTCGCGCTCCTCATCGCGGGCACGTCGAACGCCGGCGCCGCGAAGGCGACGAACACCACGATCGGCGCGGTCTACCTGCTGCTCGGCATCGTCGGGTTCTTCCTCGCGGCGAACCACGACTCGGCGCTCAACTTCCTGTCGCTGAACACGCCGGACCACTTCCTGCACCTCGCGAGCGCCATCGTGCTGCTCGCGGTCGGCCTCGGCGCGGACCGCCGCACCACCTCGGCCGACCGCACCGCCACGGCCTGACCGCACAACGGATCGAGGCTCCCGTGGCGACGCTGATCCGCACCTGGCTCGGGCTCGCCGCCCTCGGCGCGGGCCTGGTGCACCTCGCCGTCGCCGCGGGGGCCTCCCCGGTCCAGACCGCGCTGCTCGTGCTCGTGGGCGGGGCGGAAGCGGTCTGGGGCGTCACGGCGCTGGCGCGGGAGCAGGTCCCCATCCCACGCGACGCGCTCGGGGGCGCAGCGGTCGCCGTGCTCGCCTGGGTGGCCGTGCTCGTGCTCGGGGCCGGATCGATCGCCGCGATGCCGGGGATGGCCGCTCGCGCGGCGGCACCCGGGCTCCCGGCCCTCCCCATGCTCGGTGCCGCGGTCCTCGACCTCGCCTGCGCGGCGGCCCTGGCGGTCGTCGTCCGCCGCGGCCGCCCCCGCGAGCAGCGCCGGCCGGGCGTCTGGTCCTACCTCGGCGGCGTCGTCGCCGGCGCCGCCGTGGTGGCGGGCATCACCTCGGCGAGCCTCGGCGCCACGCCCGTCGGCGCGCTCGCGATGCAGGGGATGGGGCACTAGCCGCCGGTGGCCGCCCCCGCGGCGGCTCGCGCGGCCGCCCGCCGCTCGCCCATCCACCGGCGCACGTCCGGGTCGACGATCACCTCGCCCGGCACGAGCGGCCGCGTGAGGTACAGCCCCTCGAGGCTCGTCAGCCGGCTCAGCGCCACATAGGTCTGGCCCGGGCTGAAGGCCCTCGTGCCGAGGTCGATCCGCGCCGCGTCGAAGGTCTTGCCCTGCGACTTGTGGATCGTCACGGCCCATGCCAGGCGCACCGGCAGCTGCCGGAACTCCGCGACGACCTCGCGGCGCAGCTCCTTCGAGCCGGGGGAGTAGGCGTAGCGGTGCCGCTCCCAGCTCGCGGGCTCCACGTCGTGCTCGATCCCGTCGATCTCGACCGTGAGCCGGAACGGCCGGATGCGGGAGACCACCCCCATGGAGCCGTTCACCCACCGGCCGTCGGCGTCGTTGCGGAGCATCATCACGTGCGCGCCCTCCTTGAGGCGCAGCTCCTCGTCGGCGGGGAAGGTGCGGGAGCCGAACTCGCCCTCGACCTCGGCGTGGCTGATCGCCTCCTTGCCCGGGAGCCGGGCGAGCGCCGCACGGTTGATCGCCGCGACCGTGTCGTTCCGGCTCGCGAGCGTCAGCGGCGGGTCCGCGGGGACGGGCCGCGCGCCCATCCCGTTCAGCCGAGCCGCCATCTCGGCCGTCACCCGGCCGTGGCGGACCGCGGTGAGCAGGCCGCGGAACTCCTCGTCCCGCTGGCGGTGGATGAGGTCGAGCTCGACGATCCCGAGCTCGGTCTCCTCCCACACCTTCGCGTCGAAGAACCACATCGACCGGTAGACGTCGGTGTAGTACGCCCGCTCCTCGGCACTCCCCGGCACCGGGGCCAGCTGGTAGGGGTCCCCGAACAGCACGACCTGCACACCGCCGAACGGCTCCTGCCTGGCACGCGCGAGCCGGAGGCTCCGGTCGACCGCGTCGAGGAGATCGGCGCTCACCATCGAGACCTCGTCGATGATCAGCACGTCGATCGCCGAGAGCAGGCGCTGGAGCGGACGGTCCTGCACGAGGGGGGTGGGCCCGATCAGGCCGATGGGCAGCTTGAACAGCGAGTGGATCGTCTGGCCGCCCACGTTCAGGGCCGCGACGCCCGTCGGCGCGCACACCGCGACCCGCCGCTCGGAGGCCGCCACGATGTGCTCGAGCAGCGTCGACTTGCCCGTGCCCGCCCGGCCCGTGACGAGGAGGTGCCCCCCGCCCTCCGCGACGACCTCCGCCACGCGGCGCTGCTTCTCGGTGAGCTCGAGCGCGCCGGGCACCCCGGACGCGCTCACGCGCGGGGCCGATCCAGGCGGGCGAGCATCTCGTTTTAGGCCGCGTGCTCGCGGTCGCCGGTGCGGTCAGCCGTCCGGTCGGCGCGCCGGCCCTCGCGGTCGTCGCTGCGGGCCCAGGCGATCGCCACCGCGATGGCGAGCATCACCGTCGGGATCTCGCCGACGCTCCAGGCCACCCCGCCTCCGCCCTGCTGGTCGGCGAGCGCGCTCGTGCCCCAGCCCATCGCGCCGTACCAGTCGGCGAGCAGCAGCCCGCTGCCGACCATCAGCGAGACGCCGAAGAAGGCGTGGAACGCCATCGTGGCGAGCAGGACGAGCAGCCGGAACGGGTAGGGGACCCGGCCGGGTGAGGGGTCGACGCCGATCAGGGACTGGACGAAGAGGTAGCCGGTGATGAGGAAGTGCGCCGTCATCCACTCGTGCCCCACGTGGTCCGTCGTCGCCCAGCTGAACAGCGGCGTGTAGTAGAAGACGACCAGCGAGCCCGCGAACAGGACGCCGGCGACGACCGGGTTCGCGAGCACGGCGCCGACCTTCGAGTGCACAGCGATCAGCAGCCACTCCCGCACCCCGCGCGTGCCGTCCCGACGCTTCCGCACGGCCCGCAGCGCGAGCGTGATCGGCGCGGCCGGCACGAGCAGCAGCGGCACGAGCATCGTGAGGGTCATGTGCAGGAGCATGTGGGCGGAGAACAGCACCTGCTCGTAGGCGTTCAGCCCGCCGCTCGTGAGCCAGAACAGCACGACCACGCCGAGGGTCCAGAGGATCGTGCGGTGCAGCGGCCAGCGGTCACCGCGCCGCCGCAGCCGCACCACGCCCGTGAGGTAGGCGATGAGCATGGTCGCGGTGATCAGGATCCAGAGCAGGTCCGGCCGCCACTGCACGAGGTACTCGACGACGCTCGGCGGCGGGGGCAGCGCCCTGCCGGTGAGGATCTCGGCGGGCGTCGTGAGCGGGGTGATCGGCAGATCCGGCGGCGCCGAGAGGCTGAGCGCCGCAGCGAATCCGGACGCGACGCCGAGGACGACGAGCTCCCCGGCCACCACGCCGAAGAACACGCGCGGTCCGCGCTCCCCGGCGAGACGGGGGATGAGCACGAGCCGGTAGAGCGCACCGAACGCCCCTGCGGCGAGCAGCGCGAGGGACTTCACGACGATCAGCGCGCCGTACGGCGTGAGCAGCGCCCCCCAGCTGCCCAGCCGGATGGCCGCGGACACGATCCCGGTGAGGGCGACCACGCCGAAGCAGACGAGCGCGACCGACGAGTAGCGGGTGACGAGCGCGGTCAGCCGTTCCCCGCGGGTCCGGTAGCCGAACAGCACGAGGGCGAGCAGGCCGCCCAGCCATACGGCGGCGAACACGATGTGCAGGCCGAACGCGGTGACGGCGGTCTCGTGGTCACCGGGGGCCGAGGCGGCGTGTCCCTGGAGGGACATGGGGATCAG